>JAGLCZ010000779.1 GCA_023145975.1 Candidatus Hydrogenedentota bacterium
TAATTCGAAAATAAAATCCTAACCGTTCATTTTGCAGGGGCAAACCTATTTGTCCGTCCAATTGCGGGTCCTTTGGTGCAAGGTATTATCGATTAAAACAGTCAAAATCACCATGTTTTTTCTTTCGGGGTAAGCATCATAGTATACTTTAGGCATTCTGGTTGTTTCTGCTGACAATGATGTTTTCAGGGATCCGCCGGGGGATCTGCAAAAATAGTGCGAGGTAAACACCATTTTATTGGAGAGATGTACGGTCTAGTGACAGAACAATTATTTACACTTGTTGATAATCACCATAGTTGGATAGAATGTATTCATGCGTTGAAGCAAGCATCGCGCATTGCAGTAGACATAGAGGCAAACAGCCTCTATGCTTACCGGGAAAAGGTTTGCCTCATTCAGATTTCGACGGATCATCACGATTATATCGTTGATCCGTTGGCTGATTTTTCCATTGATGAATTGGGGGTGCTTCTCGCCGACCCCGCATTGGAAAAAGTCTTTCATGCAGCCGATTACGACTTGTCCTTGTTGAAAGGGATGAGAGGCTGGGAAGTAAATAACCTCTTTGATACCATGTGGGCAGGGAGAATTCTTGGCTTTTCGCAGATGGGACTTGCCTGGTTTCTGGAAACGCTATATGAGGTAAAATTAAGCAAAAAATGCCAGAAAGCCGACTGGGGGCGTCGCCCTCTGTCTCAGGAAAAACTTGTGTATGCACGCAATGATACCCGTTATCTGTTGCGCCTGCGCGATGAACTCGACGCACAGTTGCAGGAAGCAGGAATGGAAGAAGAAGCGCGGGAAATTTTTGAGGGTCAATGTCGCGTTGAAGGAACAAATCGCGTTTTTGATCCCGATGACTTCTGGCGACTCAAAGGGGTTCGCAGCATGGAACCACGCTCTCAAGCCATTCTGAAAGCACTCTTTGTATTCCGCGATAAAGAAGCAAAACGACGTGATGTACCCCCATTTAAGGTTTTAAATAATCAGGTGCTTTTCGCCCTGACACACCATGCTGCCCAGTGGAAGGAACCCCCACCTGCTGTGCTTGAATCGGTGCAGGGAGTACCGACGAAACTGCTGGAGCGTATGAAACCGCACCTGATGAAAACAATCAAAACCGGGTTGGATGCACCTATACCTCAACGCCCTGTACGCCAAAGCAATGCTCCTTCCGGGTATTGGAAACGCCATGAAGCGTTAATGACATGGCGCAAAGAAGCTGCACGGGAACGGGGGGTTGAATCGGATGTGATTCTCGGGCGTAAAGCACTGGAAGAAATCGCTCAAAAAGGTCCAGAAAATGAAAAAGAACTGGCGGAAATAACGTTATTGGGACCGTGGCGTAGGAAGCAGTATGGCACAATAATTTTAGGGGTTGTCACGTAAAATATAATTACTGACATGCTGAAAGACGGGGCCGTGTACTCAAAGGCATAGTAAAAATGGCAGAAACAAGCAGATACGAGGGTAGGGAACCGCAAAGCCGCATGACCATTGTGGTAAACCTGGAATGGTCTCTGTTGACATTACGGTATGTTTTGTACGTGTTTATGGCAACCATAAGCGTTGTTTCTGAAGATCCATCCCTGCTTCGTGTTCTTGTAGTTGCCGGTTCATCGGCATTAGTTCATAATATTTTCTCCCACGCAGTATTTTATAAACGCGCCTACCACCTTTTTACATCGCCCATTAACTTTGGGTTTTATCTGCTAAGAATCTGCCTCTTGATTGCTGCCACCGGCGGTGCTGCCAGTCCTTTTATGCCCTTTCTTCTTTTCCTGATCATTGCCTATCATATCTACGTACCAAACGGAAAAAATGGGATTGGGGTAACGTTCCTGGTCTGTGCAGGCTATTCATTTTCCGTACTGATAAACTGGATTATACTTGGCATGAACCAGGAATATCTGGTGCCCTATATAAATATTTTCTGCATCGCTTTTTGTGGTTGGCTTATGAACATGATGTCCCGCGTCATATTTCGACTTGACTACGACGCCAAATATCAGAAAAAAGCTCTGCAATCCTCTGAGTCCACCCTGCGTGCGATGTTGGATCACGCGGCACATCCCATACTGGTTTTTGACGAATACAGCACCATTACAGATATAAATAACAGTGCCTGCACATTTTTGGGAGCACCGCGAGAAAAACTGATCGGCAAGTACTTCCAATCCTACATTTTTGATGATGGATCGCTACAGGACAGTTTCAGTGAGTTACAGGAATCCGGTTCCCTCGAGAAGGAAGCATTATTGATTCCTCATGACCGTGGTGAACGAAATGTGGAGATGCATATTCATTCGTTTCTAAAAGAACAGGACCGTTTTTCGGTGGCACTCTTTCATGATATTACAGAACAAAGAGAATTTGAAACAACCAGTCGGCTGGCAAAGAAAAAACTTGAAGAAGCGAACAACGAACTACAGCGGGTAGTAACGCTGCGCACAGAATTTTATGCAAATGTAGGCAATAGACTTCGCTCGCCCCTGTCAGCACTCCTTGGATTTACCGACATGCTTCTGGAAGAACATCTCGGTGAATTAAACGACGAGCAGCGGAATGCACTGCATAGCTGTCGCCGAAGTATTATGCGTATTTTTGATCTCATCGAAGAAGCATTCACACCGGACGATACAGCAGATACCCCGCAGGAAGTCTGGCAGCCTACAGACTCATCAGATGAAAACGCATGACAAATCCTTCGATCTCTTCCTGCTTCAGTAACGCAGCTCAACAAAACGTTTCCAGGAATGCAGGTCTTCTTTCGGCAGCGGCAGCGCAACACGGGGTAACCAGCGCGGAGCAACGGGCTTCCGCATAAGCGGCATTTTCGCTTCCTCCGGAGTACGATCCCGTTTCTTAAGATTACAGGTCGTGCAGGCCAATACAAGATTTTCCCACGTATCCTTCCCTCCACGGGATTTTGGAATAACGTGATCTATCGTAAGCTCAGAGCGACTGAAATGCCGGGTACAATACTGGCAAATATTTCTGTCCCGTGTAAATATATTGCGACGGGATAAGCGAACTGCAGGTATGTGAAACCCATTAAACGCGTTCAACACAATTACCTCGGGCAAACGAATCCTGTCCGACGGCGTATATACAAAGCGCCGGAAAGACAATCCCGTCGATCTGCGGGAAAATTCCAGCCATGCATCAAAATCATATAACGCATAGTCCTGGGGGTGCACAACCCGTGCGTGCCCCTGAAACAGCAACGTCAGGGCTCGTTTCGCAGGGGCGACATTCACCGCAACCCATGATCTATTTAGAACCAACACGCATGCATTAATCATAGTCCTACCACTTTCCCAAAAAAAGCAGCGAAACATTTTCAGTAGTATATCGCCTTCCAATACCCACCGCAAAAAAGTACCCTCCCGGAAATCCGGATTCCTATTGTGCCCATGATAAACAGGAGCAGCAAACCCGTAGGATCGGTAACTGGATATATATACGTCAAACCTGTACCATATATAGCATACAGTATGATTGATTGAGAATTATGGAGAAGGAAATTATGGCACCAAAAACAATCCTTGTAATTGATGACGATCCGGATATCCGTTTTTTTTGTGAGAGCCTGCTCGAAGCTGAGGGCTATAC
>JAGLCZ010000078.1 GCA_023145975.1 Candidatus Hydrogenedentota bacterium
GATCTTGCGTTAAAAACGCTGCTGCCTCAATTTGTCACAGACAAAATGTTGGTGGAACGCTTTCTGAATGAAGCACGTATTACCCGTAAACTAGCCCACCCCAATATCGTCCGGGTTCACGATATTGGTATGACCGGCAAAGGAATTTACATTTCCATGGAGTACGTGCAAGGGGATTCACTGCGCGGCGTACTCGAAAAGCAACGGACGGGCAACCGCCTCCCGGTGCGACAGGTATTGCACATTATTGACCAGCTATGTATCGCCCTCGATTATGCCCATCAGTACACAATACACCGCGATATCAAACCGGAAAACGTGATGATCACCAAAGATAATCACATTAAGTTGATGGATTTCGGTATTTCCAAGCTTATGGACAAGCGTTTCGCCACTTCGGCATCTCTGGTCATGGGGACTCCCTACTATATGTCGCCCGAGCAGCAACGGAGCAGCCGCGATGTAGATGCCCGCGCTGATGTATACAGTGTTGGTGTTGTACTCTACGAAATGTTAACAGGCAACGTACCTACAGGGGTACCCAAGGCTGCCTCCGAGATGATTCGTGAAATACCCCCGGCCATGGATGACATTATAACCCGGTGTGTTGAACCGGATATTGAAAAGCGCTTTAAGTCCGCTGCCGAACTGCGCGAGGCAATCCACCCCATCATTAAAATGCTGGATGAAGGTAAAAACCCTGCCCGAATTCTCACACGAAAACCATATGCAAGACGTAATCTCATCTCCCTGTCCCGACAGCATCTGACAGCAGTACTAGCCATCGTCATTATCCTCGCAGGTGTTGGTGCAGGACTCTGGGCGCTGGATCGCTGGAATACAAAAAGCACACTCGAAGCCATGCCTGCCCCTATGCCCTCTTCTGAGTACGGAACACGTTTTGAGGAATTGATGGCGATGATAGACGCAACAAGGGGAAGAATTGAAGCGATTAGCGAAGCGACACACACCCAACGGAAACATCTCGAAAGTGCTGAAGCATATTTGCAAACAGCGGAAGAAAAGGTGAAGACAGACCGTGCTGCCGCTATAGGAATTGCAGAGGCAGCACTACAGCAATTTCTCGCTGCCCTCCTGAATCCCAGGGACATGATATTCATCCCTGCCGGTCAAGTAACTGTTAACGATAAGCGCCTTCATGTACCCGCTTTTTTTATTGATCGAACAGAGGTAACAACACAGGAATTTGCTGTATTTTGCCGTGAAACAGAAGGGGGCTGGCCTCTCCCGTCCCCCATAATCAACAATGTGGAAATTTATTCCACCTATCCGGTAAATTACGTGACCTGCTTCGACGCACAGGCCTACGCAACCTGGAAAGGAAAAGCGCTGCCCACCCTTGCACAATGGACCCGTGCAGCGTATGGCAATCCAGACGCATCGGATTCCTTTCCCTGGGGCGAAGAATGGAAGGACGGAAGCGCCAACCTGCAAACAAAACAAATCCAGCCTATCCGCTCTTTTCCAGATGACACCGTAGCAGGATGCTTTGATATGGCAGGCAATGTCAGCGAATGGACCTGCAGTAAAGCAACCCATGATAAAGGCAATACTGCCCCCTATTTCGGTGATGAAATGTCTGTGTGCGGCGGCAATTATCTGCAGGCACAACACCTGCGTGATGTTACAAAACGCCCCTTTGAAACACGATCCCCCGAGTTAGGGTTCCGCTGTGTGCTCACGATAGACACCAGCCCCGAAGCAGTAATGACCTTGCTGCAATCTGTGGATTAATATTTCTGCTGCCTCTTTCAAATAACGACGCGCCGACAGTATAGCCGGCGCGTCAGGTGCATTCCTGCAAAACCTTTTCTCTTGCTATCTCATTGAAGTACGAAGCATTCTTTGAGCCTATCTGCTCTGGCGATACGCGTTAACACGATCAAGCCACCTATCACTCAAACTCAAATCCCGTTCCGCAGCGCGACTACTGCTCGTCGGTATCACACTCAAATCTGTACGTACTTTTTCAGTCAATTCCCGATAGCTTATTTCATCAGAGGCAGACTCTGCTTCCGCCGCTTTTTCATAGGTAGTAGCTACCGCATACAGAGTACGTGGACTTAGCTTTGCTCCTGCACGTTTCTGACGAATCCGGGACATCCCTTGTGTAACGCTTGTTTTCGCAATATACTCATTGGGATCAACGCCATATTCGTATAAATACACGGGACCAAAAGTACCTGTACCCCGGTCTAATTCCTCAATAAAAAGGTCTGTGCCATCCCGATAGTCCCACATGGCGTCAAGCCAGTCCAAAGGGAGACCGAGTTGATAATCTGTAGCCCCGAAAACACTACCTTCGCTAAATCCATCGTTATATCCGTCAGCAAAGCTGCCGTCCAGATATTCGGGATGTAAATCCGCCGCTAAAAATTCGAACCAATCTCCCCGAAAGGCGAGGTCGTATCCCTCGCTGAATCCGATGGTAAATCCATAATCGTAGCAAACAAAATACCCATCATTGTAAGCATACCAAACCCCATCCCAATACCCGGCATCATAAGATTCATCTTCTATGACAGGAATCTCACTGCCCGTGTATAACAGGGCTCCTTCCGGAACGGTCAAATAACTATGATCATAGCCCTGCCAATATTCCTCATCCACCATAAATCCTTCGGCAAAACCGGGATCATACTCTGTGTTTAACGAAGAGGATTCTGGACAACCTGAAAAAACAACGAGTACATAGGAAAGTAACAACCCTTTCGCAACACCTGTCAACATTTTTTGTGTATTCATGACTGATATTCCTTTCAATTGTTTTATAACCACAATGAGAACTAAATTAGCGACGCCCGCGAAGATTTATACCTGATGATGCTGTAGGCCGCTTCGGCCGCTGACTACTATTGCTTCCCCTCGAAATACCAGGACGGGAGGGAGAAGAACTACGCACACGGCCACTGGACCGGGAAGACTTCGGTGAAGGCGCACTGCGATGCTGCATTCGGG
>JAGLCZ010000780.1 GCA_023145975.1 Candidatus Hydrogenedentota bacterium
GTGATATCATCGTCAAGAGAGTCAGGACGGAATACACGGCGTGCCGCGATGGGATAAGATTCCAGTTCAGGAAGTTCGTCGGGTATGTCGAAAAGGATGAAAGTGGTACTCCACGGCTTCCCCGCAATAGTGATGGTGTCGAGGGCGGCTGCCCGGAAGATAACGGTCATCCCGGCAAGAATCAGTAGGATGCCTGCCAGTATTCCGATGATCCACTTCCCGCCCCGCGTTGGATGCGGAGGAGGGGTGTTTTCGGATTCCAAATTGTCTGCTCCGTGAATTTCGATCTGGGTCATAGAACCGCAATCGGTTGGAAGACATTTGCTGAAACAGGGGTGAATCCCTCAATAACTTTGTTGATGAGGGCGCCGAAATAGGCTTCCGCATTCGGACCACACCAGCTCATGAGACCTGTTTCATAATCCAACTGTCCGTCATCATCAACCTCATTATAATAACAGTCAGGCGACAGATATCCCAGATAAGCACCGGAAAAACCGGTGACCCATAAATCCCAGCCTTGTTCAGAGGCGCGCTGCTGCCATTTATGGGCGAGTTCACCGCTTACATCGAAGGGCAGACCGATGAACAGCATATCTCCGATACGCGCTCCTTGAATGCGTCCTTCCGGGGGAACACCCAAAATCTTACTTGCTACTGCTGAAAGCCGCCATTTCGGGGAAATGGGGCGCACCTGAATGGGGGGAACGCCTATGTTTACGCCTACAGAAGCAACATTGGCATAGGCCTTGAAATCCGGTTTGGGAATGTTGTTCAGCAGTAATTGTCCAAACGCCTGACCCATTGCAGTAACTCTTTCTGAAGGAGAAGGTGCATCAGGGGCACGGGTACTCATAGAACCCACTGCACCACCCAGATAGATGGCGGTGCCATGGGTTTGCGCTTCAATATAACGCATCATCTCGCCGGGAAATTCGCCGGAGAATTCCATCATACGATGACCGAAGATGGTGGGGTGTGCGGAAATACGTGTTACGTAGCACTGTCTTCCACCTTCTTGTTTCGCGATCATGTAGTTTAATGCACCGTCCACCTCGGTATCCCGGGTGCGGTTACGAATATATTGTTTTGCATTAATAACACCATGGGTAATCAGTGCCGGCTTCATATCTGCATAGGCGGAAACAATAGCATCGGCAAAGACACCGGAGAGAAAGTCCGGTACTTTCGGGTCATATTCACCGCCACTGATTTTTGCAGCGAGACCGGGGGCGAATGCACCGGGACCACAATGAGTGTGGCTGGCAGTAAAGTATACATTGTTGGCACCCAACGGGGTCGTTTTTGAAACTTTATCCAATGTCATCTCTGCAATGTTAGGCGGTATAATCAACATGTCCGTACCCAGTAATACCACCACATTCACGCCATCGCTTATTGCTATGGCCTTGACCATTAATTCGTCGCGTACCCCGGTTGATTTCTTCCCGTCAGGGCGGGCACCGTAGCCGCCCATGGGAACGCCTACATCCGGGGTCATGATCCGTGATGCCCAGCCTGCCTGTAATAGGCCGGGGGCATCAGAAATAATGGACTTGGCCGTTTCTTTTTCTATGGCTGCCATGGCATCACGATAATAGTCGGACTCGGCAAATTTAGAGTCACTGTAAACGGGCCATGGACCGATTACAGCAAGGAATAGGGCAACGAGGGCGACTACGAAAACAACAAGCCCCAGTAGTATTTTTTTTAATTTCGACATGTGATCAATCTCCTGTGTTGTCAGTTGTTACAACTATGTCAGTACAGTTTTATACTTCGATTCCATTGAATAGATTCTATTTTTGAAACCGTGTTAACGCAAGATTTCTTCTTATATTACCATTCCACGGATGCTTTGAAAACACCATCGGTATAGGCAGCAGTAAGTGCAAAGGCTTTATCTGCCTGTTCAAATGGGAATACGTGAGTGATCAAAGATGCCGCATCCAATCTTCCTGCATCAATCATGGCTATCGTAGTGGGATAATTATGCAGGAATCGGCGACACCAGCGCAGGGTTAATTCTCGACGCCGTGTAATACTCACGGGAATACTATCCTCTTCCTTACCGGAAATACCAGTGAGTACTACATTGCCGGACAGGCGGGTCGCGGCGCAAGCCAGTCCAAGCCCGTCAGAGCTGTTCGTGCAGTCAATCGCCACATCAACACCCCGTCCGTTGGTTTGTTCCATAATCCAGGTTATGGAGGGAGCACCTTTTTCAGCCGCAGAACCTGCAGGTGCCAGGAAGGCGGCATCAGCACCGTACTTAGGTGCCGCCTGTACGCGATAGTCGAGAACATCAATAGCGAGAACTTGTATTGCACCGCTTTGTTTCGCCATTTGAACGGTCAGCATACCCACAACACCAAGACCGAATACGGCAACGG
>JAGLCZ010000781.1 GCA_023145975.1 Candidatus Hydrogenedentota bacterium
GTATCACTGTGGGAAGTAATGTTATCGTTGGCGTTGGTGCAGTCGTTTCCCGCAACATACCTGATAATGTTATTGTCGAGGGAGTACCGGCAAAGGTTGTTGGTACAAAACGGTAGCGTGACCAATATCTATCCGCCAGGCATCCCGAAAATACACACTACTCCCACATAATCTATGCTTATTTTTATGATAATTTAAAAATAAAATGCTGGGAGATTATGCTGATTCGTCATTCTTTATTTTGGTATGCAGGCGGATATTGATGTAAATAAAAATAGGCGAGCATGTCTTTTCGACATTCTCGCCTATAATCTTTTATAAGGTCTTTACCAGAGTAAAATTAGGCACCTGGGGGAAGTAAGTGTCCAAAGGAGAACGTTTTTCCGCCAACATTACCCATCTGTACTGCAATACCCTGTACATCCGTAGCTTCGCCAACCCAAGAAATAGAGGCAGAGCCGTTCTTTTTAGGATCAACGTCAGTCGGACGATTCGGAATCAAAACAGCAACAGCAGATTCCTGACCACCGGGCACAGAGCTCGGGTCGTCCTGTACGGGACGGAACGCAACCGACGATAAGGCAGGAATTAGAAACTGATTGTCAGGAGAAACCGGCCCTAAATCAATACCAGTAGCACTGTAATAAGTGATCTCACAAGTGAGATCATCAACTACATTACTCTTCAGGTAGATAAGAGTCATTACACCAGCACTAGGCGGCGAACCTGCACCTGGAGCCGCGTTGTCCACGAACCATGGAATAGCAATTGAACTTGCATACGCCATGCCTACAACCAATACCATAACCGAGACGATAATAACTTTCTTCATATTCTTTCACCTCCTATCGTTGTGAAAATCCTGTAAAACATTTGGGAGAATTCCCATCGGCTTTTAAACCGATTACAGCTACATTAAACTTTCTGATGCCAGCCTACTGACTGACTCCAACTAGTTTATACCACAAACCAGTCTGAAAAGTCAAATCTTTTTTTTGTTTTTTTCTACAAAGCCGGGCTGTAATAGACGCTCCATACCCTTTTTGTTATACAATAAGGCATATGTGGTAACAAATAAAGTCATAGAAGTAAAAGTAACTGTCATGAAAATTTATAATAAAAAGAAATATCTTATAATTGCAGCAATGCTGATTTCTCTTGTGATTTATGTCGGTATAAATCACGATCCAGTTATGGAATCGTCTATTGTTGTAGATAAAACACCACTGTCACAACAATCTTCTAGAATACGTCCCAACATAGTGGTTATTGTAATTGATGCTCTCCGTGCAGATCATTTGGGGGGCTATGGGTATTCACGTGATACGTCTCCTTTTATTGATGAACTGATGCAGCAGGGCATCCGCTTTGAAAATGCAATAGCAAATTCCTCTTATACAGGTGAATCAGTGTCTTCTTTATTTACAGGTAAGTTCCCCTCATCAAATCCTTATGGTGCAGGATGGTATGCCCGTCCTGCACCGGATTCCGATACTTTAGCCAAGTTATTTCAGAAATCCGGTTACAAAACAGGATTGTTTTGTGATACGCCCGTATTGGGTCCTCATTTTTACGAGGGTTTTGATACTACAGCCTGTATGGTTTCAGACTTTGGCTTTAGCGGTACAGGACCGTTGGTTGTTGAAAAAGCACTTGAATTCATAAAAAATGACACAAATGAACCTTTTTTTGTTTACCTCCATTTCCTTGATCCACATAGTCCGTATGAACCGTCAACGAGTGATTATCTACGTTTTTCGGATTCTATTTATCAGCAGCCATTACGCCTTTTCGAAGATATCCGCCCGAAATTACCAGAACTGATTACTGAGGGATTCGGCCCGGGCAATGCTGCTTTTGAAGATTTGAAACTTAGGTATGATGCTGAAATAGTTTTTGTTGATAATTGCATTCGTTCTTTTTTTGAATCAATGAAAAAGAATAATATGAGTGACAACTTAATTGTTGTGGTGACGTCCGATCATGGTGAAGAATTTCTGGATAATGGCTTTTTAGAACACGCATGGCGTCTTTACTGGGAATCTATTCATATTCCGTTGATTATATGGGCACCAGATTTTGTCGTGTCAGGTAATATGAAAGAACCTGTCTCGCTTGTTGATATAGCACCAACATTATTAAGCCTGGCAGCCTTGCAGTTTGACGCAGGTATCTTCGATGGTCATTCTTTATTTACTAAAACAAAACTGGGTACTTATACACCCGTATCGCATGGAAAACCGATTATTAGTGAACTTCTACTGCAAACCCGTCCTATTATCCGATCTATCATTCATGGTGATTATCAATATATTGCTGCATGGCAATGGTGTGATCCTCCAACGTGTTCAGCCGATGCCATTCGGCAGTTTGAATGGCGGGAAAAGTTAAAAAAAGGGGAAATCCAACCCGTTGATCCTTGGGGAACTATTGTGCATGAAGAACTAATTTTTTCTCCAGGTAATGGGGGCAAGGTTGATAATTTATTATTAAAAGAGCCAGACCAAGTGAGCACATTTCGAAGTTTACTTGATAATTACCACACACGTGTACCAAATCAGGTGGATGATAAAAAGAAATTGGAAACGTATAAACTTGGTACAAGTGAGGAAAATATACAGCAGGGAGCTCAGGAGATGCGCCAACAAATGGAAACTTTGGGCTACTTATAGAAAACAATAACTATTATGACTCAAAAATATGAAATACAATGGCAAAAAAAAGAGTATCTATTTATTTCTCTTCTGTTGGCAGTGATTTTTGCTATAAGTAGTCTTCCCTATATATACGGGCAAATGATTCAAGAGGATAACGAGTGTTTTATGGGGATAGTGGGGCGTGGAACGGTGGGCAGCTGGGGATATTTGATGTTTGCTCGTCAAGCACAGCAGGGAGATTTTTGGGTTGAGAATCGTATGACGCCGGAAGTACTTCCATACCCATATTTTAATTTGGAATGGTATTCGTTTGGAGCATTTTCACGATACCTTCATATTTCATTACTAGCTACCTACCACATATGGCGTTTTCTATCTATTGCCTTGTTCATCTTTGGTCTTTACTATTTGTGTTCTTGCTGTCTGGAATCACCTGTAGTGCGTATGCTTGCAACTTCTGTTGTTCTATTTTCATCTGGATTAGGCTGGATAATTTGGATGCTAAACGAATTCTTTAGTGCAGATTTATTAGAACCCATCGATATCGAAGGGGTAAGTATCCCATTATACATGGTATTCAAACCTCATTTTATTCGTGCGGCAGCAATGGCAGTTTTTACCATTTCTTTTTTTATTCGAGGTGAAAAAACTTCTCAATACCGATATTATATTATGGCGGGTTTTGCTGCATTTTTACATACTGTAATGCGTCCCTATCCATTGCCAGAGATTTTTTTGCTTTGTCTGTGTATTCCTGCGATAAATTTTTTGAAGTTCTCCAAGACGTATTTATGGCATTATTGCATCATATTAATATTTTTAATCCCGTCAGTTTTATACTACGCCTACTTGAGGTATTTTTGTGTTCTGGGATTTGGTTGGTGGCAAGCTGTACATCACATGTTTATTCAGGATGTCTTTTGGATAGGCTGGCCTTTATTCATTGGGTGTTGCCTGATCCTTACCTTAGGTGTTTTTAAGATAATCATGGGCGAAACATCGGTAATGATATTATCGTTGTGGCTTTTGAGTGCTTTGTTTATTAATCAAATATATCCTTATTTTGATGGTGGGCATGAAAACTGCCTTAATGCTTTTTCCATAGCACCACCGATATTTTTATTATATTGGGTTGAAAAATACAGAAAAGACTTTGTGAGAAATATATTTTTTAAGCAATCTTTTGGTGCTATGATGATTGGGGCAGGTATTGTGACTATCGTTTTGGCTTCCCTCTTGCCTTCAACTGTTTTGGCGTATAGTCGCATTTTCAAAAATCTTCATTCAGAATCTTCTTCTTATTATCTGGACAATGATGTTTATATGGGGTTGGAATGGCTATCAGAAAACAGCAGGGATGGAAGCGTTGTTTTGGCATTACCAGTAACCTCCCAATTTATCCCTGTAGTTTCCGGAAATAAAGTAGTTGCAACACACTTTATGTTAACCAGTAACTGGAGTAATAAAGCAAAACAAGTCTATGATTTTTTTGATCGTAATACGAAGAACTCATCAAGGAAGACTCTGTTGCAAGAGTACAATATTTCATATGTTTTGATTGGTCCTGAAGAACGAATGCTGTTGGGCGATTGGGGAGATAGAACAGAATGGCTGGAATGCGTTTTTAAAAAAGATAACGTAAGTATTTATCGCTTTCATAGAAATAAATCCTGCAATATATTATTGGATGACAAAGATGAATAGGCTTTTATTATAGGTATCCCTGTGCCTTTAGCGCTTCAATTGTATCTTCTTGTAAATCCAGATATTCAGGTTGATATCCGTTTGAAATATGAACAGTTTTCAAAGACTCCATTTCTGTATTAGAAATACTACCTTCTCTTATCCACTGAAGATTATCGCTAGTTATGATGCCTGTCTTTAGGCAATGTCGCAGTAATTCAAGATAAAGGATATGGAAGATATTCTCTTCTTCTGTTGCGATATCCCTATTTTCAAAAGGATCCAGAATTAAGTCATAAAGTTCATATTTCGTAGGGGAATTCTTTCTCAAAATAATCCATTCGCGAAGTGATTCAAGTTCATTTCGTGTTACAGCGTGATCACTAGTACCGGGTTGTATAGATTTCCAGAATTTATAAGGGTCTATATGGTCTACCATAGGAAGAGCAGCGGGTATTGCCACCAGTTTATACCTGATATTTCGAATAGCCAGAGAACCATTTTTTAAATCTTCGGAAATACAAAACCGGTTATTATCTATATCTTCCAAGTTCAGAAGACTTTGCCCCTCCAGGGTATTGGGTATTGGTATTTCAGCAAGTTCCAAGATGGTAGGCATAATATCCAGGTTACTTATCAGGATATTATCTATAAGGGGGACTGGAGTAATTGTTTTTGGGAACCGTAATATTAGTGGTACTCTTGTGCAGGTAGCATACGGGTTGCCATGATTCCATACCCCGTATTTTTCATTGAAGGATTCACCATGATCGGCACAGATTATTATATTCAAATCTTTGTATATTTTGTAATCTTTCAGGCGGGTAATTGCAGTACCGATGGTTGTGTCAACATATGCCGATTCAGATTCGTATACTTTGACAGCATACTCTATATCTTTTCCATTTGCACTACCTGGGGATTGGGGGTAAAGCTTTTCCCATAGTAAAGTTCCTTGTAGTTTCGCATCTCCCAGTAATCCCTTGTTTTTTATGATCTCAGGAAAATGATTTTCATACGGAGCATGAGGATCGAAAAAATGGTGGAATATGAACACACCACCCCCTCCAATTCTAGAAAAAGCCTCTGAATTATTTGCCAGGTAATTATCAAATGCTTTATTCACTTCTTTGGCATCGTCATAATGAAAGTACACATCAAATCCCTTGGCGAATCCTGCACCTGGTCCTACAAAGCCATCAAAACGTGTTTTGGCAAATCCAACTGTAAAATAGCCTTGCTTCTGCATCATTTGTGCAAGAGTAGAAATATCGTTGGGGAGGAGAGAATTATGGTGCTCAGCAGTATGTTGTGATGGGTAGGTTGAGGTAAAGATAGATGCAAATGAGGGGCGGGTCCAGGGGGCAGCGGTGAACACATGTTTGAAGAAAATCCCATCCTGTGCTATTGTATCTATATTTGGCGTGTGATTAGATTTATTTCCGTAGCATCCCAACGGTGATTGTCGT
>JAGLCZ010000782.1 GCA_023145975.1 Candidatus Hydrogenedentota bacterium
GCCTCTATATTGGAAATGCCACGGGGTGTTCCTCCATATATTGTGGTAATCTTCCTACTACGCCTTGGGCTGCGAATGCAGAGGGACGTGGTCCAACGTGGTCCAACTCCTTGTTTGAAGATGCAGCTGAGTTCAGCATGGGTATGTGCGTTACTGTGAATAAACAGACTCAATATGCCCGCGAACTGGTCAAACGCCTCGAAAGCGTTATTGGTTCAGAACTTGTAGAAGCTGTGCTTACAGCAGAGCAAAATGACGAGGTCGGTATATTTGCCCAACGCGAACGTGTGGCTGCACTGAAAGAAAAGATTACGCCTGTTGATTCGGTAGAAGCAAAGGGTTTACTCCATGTAGCTGATTTCCTGGTGAAAAAGAGCGTGTGGGGTATGGGTGGTGATGGTTGGGCTTATGATATCGGGTACGGTGGACTTGATCACGTTATCGCATCAGGCGCTAATATCAATCTGCTGGTGATGGATACCGAAGTCTATTCCAATACGGGCGGTCAGTGTTCGAAGGCCACGCCCCGTGGTGCAGTTGCCAAATTTGCCGCAGGTGGAAAACCGACTGCCAAAAAAGACCTGGGGCTTATTGCGATGACTTATGGTAATGTATACGTTGCCCATGTCGCTTTTGGTTCCAGCGACTCACACACCATCAAAGCATTTCGTGAAGCAGAGGCCTATGATGGTCCTTCACTGATTATTGCCTACAGTCATTGTATCGCTCATGGTTACAATCTGGCGTTGGGACTGGAACAGCAGAAAGCAGCGGTACAATCAGGGCACTGGCCGTTATTCCGGTACAATCCTGATTTGGTGAAAGACGGAAAGAATCCCTTCCAACTTGATTCAAAAGTGCCGTCTCTTCCCCTTGAGAAATATATCTACAATGAAACGCGTTATAAGATGTTGGCTCTTAGTCAGCCGGAACTTGCGAAGCGCCTGCTTGGTGAGGCCCAGAATGATATATCTGTAAGATGGCAGTTATATACCTATCTTGCGGGTATGCAGTGTAACACGGTTTCAGAAGAGACTGAAAAACAGGATGCGTCAGAATAATATAAAAATTGAAAACCAGCTATCCACCGGTATGTAGTACCGGTTGGAGAAGGAGAATATATATGAATTTAACGACTAAATATTCCGGACTGGAATTAAAGAATCCCCTTGTTGTATCACCTTCGCCTTTGAGCGAACCGATAGACAATATAAAACGCATGGAAGATGCAGGTGCCGCTGCGGTAGTCTTACATTCTTTGTTTGAAGAACAACTTGCATCGGCAAGTAATGAACTGGATGAGAATCTTCTTCAAGGTCAAGACAGTTCCGCCGAAGCGCTTTCCTATTTTCCTGATATGGGCGACTATAAGATGGGACCCGACGCTTATTTGGAACATATTCGGTGCGCCAAAGAGAGTGTAAGTATCCCTATCATTGGTAGTCTGAACGGTGTTTCCGCAGGAGGCTGGCTGGATTTTGCCACGCAGATTGAAGAGGCTGGCGCAGATGCATTGGAACTGAATGTATATTTTATTCCAACCAATCCGGGTATGAATGGGCAGAGATTGGAAGAGATGTATTGCCAGATAGTGAAGAATGTAAAGGCGGTGGTGTCTATTCCTGTGGCTGTAAAAATAGGCCCTTATTTCAGTGCTTTGGCAAATATGGCTCACCAGCTGGATCAGGCATGCGTTGATGCATTGGTTCTGTTTAATCGTTTTTACCAGCCCGATATTGATCTGGATAAACTGGAAATCAAACCGGATCTCAATCTGAGTACATCCCATGAATTGCGACTGCGCTTACGCTGGGCGGCTATCTTGCATGGAAGTATCCAGGCAGATATAGCTGTTACCGGTGGTGTTCATACTGCAACCGATGTCATAAAAAGTATGATGGCTGGAGCAAATGTTGTCATGCTCACATCTGCCCTTTTACAGAACGGTATTGAACACCTTACTGTATTGGGTGACGATATTGTAAAGTGGATGGAAGCACATGAGTATGAATCCATTAAGCAGATGCAGGGAAGCATGAGTCAGAAAAAATGTGCAGAACCTGCCGCATTTGAACGCGCAAATTACATGAAGGTGCTGAATCACTATACGATCTAGCATACTGCCCTGCAAAGTAGATTCAATGCAGCAAAATAAATAGCGTCGTGTTCACATTCTTTAAGGTGTGAACACGACATTTTTATTTATATGTTTGATTATTTTTATGGACGTAAGTCATTGTTATACAATAAAAAGATGAGTTATCTAAAGTATATATATAGTGCTTTTTTTATTGTTTTACTATCATTTCCCGCTTTTTCAGTGAATGAAGGGGATTTAAATTCCGAAGGTGGTAATAAAGAGGAAGGATCCTTTCTTCTCTACATGGGTGACCGGATATTGGCACGATCGGGACGCAGCAAAAAAAGAGTAGATAGGCGGAAGGATACACAGGTACGTCGTCAACGCGTTGAAGTCCGTAAAGATATTGAGTCAGTGTTGTCCAAAATAGATATGAAAGCAATACAGAGCGCCGTGGAAGATCTGATACAGCGTTATCCTGACAGATTGGTTTCGGTTGAAACTACTACAGTACAGTTTGCGGAATTTAAGAACAGGGTTGTCCGATTAAGGAAGCTGTTATCTAAACATGCCGATGGTGTCACGAAGAAAATGCTCGAGGAAGCACGATTGCTTCTTTTGGAAAAGCAGAGTATTTTGCTTAATAACCCATTAGTGACGAAGTATCCCATCCTTTTTGTAGTGCGTCATCAGTACAAAGTTGATCATCACAACACGGCAACTATCTTTCAAACGGGCGAGGTGAACACTGGTAGTTTTACGCCGGGTGGGGCATTAAAACTGATCGATGTAAAAGCAGGAGGGACGGTAACCACACTGATGATCACAGAACAGGGAATGTTCCGCGACCCGGAAGTTTCCTTTGACGGTAAACGAATCCTCCTTTCCATTCGCCAGAATATTGACGACAATTATCATATCTATGAAATAACCGTTGATACATCATCGCAACGCCAATTTACTGCGGCTCCGGGCGTTTCAGATATTGACCCTATTTACTTGCCGGGCGGTGATATCATTTTTTCTTCCACACGGGAACCGAAGTACTGTATGTGCAATAAGCATATTATGGCAAATCTGTTTCGTATGCATGGAGACGGTGCTAATATTCATCAGATTGGGAAAAGCACTCTTTTTGAGGGACATCCGTCTTTAATGCCCAACGGCAGAATTATTTACGATCGCTGGGAATATATTGATCGAAATTTTGGAGATGCACAAGGTCTTTGGACGGTAAACCCGGATGGTACAAATCATGCAGTATATTACGGAAATAACACGTGGGCACCTGGCGGTGTCATTGATGCACGATCTGTTCCCGGAACAGATCAAGTGGTCTGTGTACTCGGTTCTTGTCATGATCGTCCGTGGGGCGCTATTGCGTTACTCGATCAACGTCAGGGTATTGACGGACGCGATGCCATTCTTCATACCTGGCCTGAAAGTGCTATAAATCTGGTTGATACTGGTGCAGGAAAAACGGATTATGGATTCGATATTTTTAAACAGGTGAATCCAAAATATGAAGACCCCTACCCATTAGATGAAAAGTATTTTTTGTGTTCGCGGATGACAGGCAATGGTGAAGAAATGGGGATTTACCTTGTTGATATATTCGACAACGAAACACTTGTGCATGCAGAGGCACCAGGTTGCTATGATCCCATGCTGCTTGCGCCAAAAGAACGTCCTTTCTCTGTGCAGCCAAAGCGTAAGTTTGATGCTTCTCCAGGGTATTTTTACGTGGCTGATGTTTACGAAGGTACGCATATGCAGGGAGTTGAACGGGGTACAATCAAGTATTTGCGTGTAATTGAGTCACCGGAAAAGCGTTTTTTTAACGAGAATAGTTGGGGCGGTCAGGGCGTACAGTTACCCGCGATGAACTGGCACAACTTTGTGAATAAACGGATTCTTGGTACCGTACCCGTTGAAGAAGATGGCTCTGCCTATTTCGAAGTTCCCTCTGATTCCTTTCTCTTCTTTCAGGTACTTGATGAAAACGGTATGATGGTACAGTCAATGCGTAGTGGCGTGATGGTGCAGCCTGGTGAGAAATTGGGTTGCATTGGATGTCACGATAATCGCCGCGCTGCACCTCCTTCCTTCCCCGAGAAAGTACCATTAGCCGTACGATATGCTCCTAAAAAATTACAAGGTTGGTACGGACCACCACGACA
>JAGLCZ010000783.1 GCA_023145975.1 Candidatus Hydrogenedentota bacterium
TGGATTTGCGGTCATCCGTTCCAGATTAAGGTCAGTACCATAATGAATGATGTGATTGGTACGTACAAACCAGGCATCTTCTGCGTCCATAATCGCCATTTTACCATTGTGCTGCAAGGTTGGATGTGCAAGGGCCATATCATCGGCAACGGGGTGCAAATCGCAGGTGCGGGACATTTCGTGATAACGTTTTTCACCGGTGATGATGTTTTCACCATACAGCAAACGACCATCATTTTCACGGTGGGGGTATTCGAGCATTTCACTCTTCCCTGCTCCGCTTGCACCTTCATGCATAATTGTGATGGCGTTGTCATACGGAGTCACTACCTTCACGGCAGAACAGTGTGTAGTAACCCAGCCTTCTTTATCGCCTTGATGAAGCAGGATGCCGTAAACAGCTTTTTTCGCGCTGGGCCCCGGGTAGAGATTGTAGGAAAAGACTTCATGCACTTCTTCGGTGCGATTATGAACAACGACCTGCTTGCCTTTGAAATCGGTATAGCGGAATGTCGGTGCGACATAGATTACAGAAGCAGGTTGGAAGTCATCAGGAATATCTTCGTAGGCGATGATGCCCTGAAGAAGCGCCAGACCGAAAGCGAAGAAACCAGCGTTAGCAGGGGCAACTACGAGCGCATCCTGTCCAATCCCTTTTTTACCGGTGCAATAGCCATACATGATAATCGGGTTTTCTTGCAGCCAATCGAAGGTGCGTGAACGCATCTCATTAAAAGGGTACTCATAGATGGTTTCGAAATTAGTTTTGTCAGAGGGCAGGTTGTCGCCTACGATAATTGCTTCAGGATCACGGCGGCGCATATAGGACGAGGTATAGTTGATTGCTACACCATTGCGGGCGCGTACGACATTCGCTTCTACAACTTTTCCATATCCACGAATCTGGTAGGCTACCTCAAATTCCTTGCTGGTGGGACCGCCGCAGGCCAGGTCGACAAGCTCCTGAGTTGTGCTGATGATCTTAACGTTTGGGTTGATTTCCAGTACCTTCGCAAGGTCTTTGGGTGGATTATATTGTTTCCAATCAGTTGTCATAATACCTTCTTTTGTGCCATGTATCATTAGAGTTTTACATACAGTTATCTATTCTGTTGGTTTCATTCCTGGGCAACAGGGGAACCGGTTTTTTTTTAGCTGCAGAACATCATCTATGATGTTGTTATAACCAGTTTATCAAAAATGGGGAAGAGGCTTTCATTTACTGTTTCTAAGTGAAAGACTCAGAGAACATTATCAACAAACTCTTTATATCTTACCACTTTCGAAATCTAATTGTTTAGAAAAATGTCAACCAGTTAGACTATTTATGTTCTTTGTTATGAAACTGACTGAAATAGTTTTTCTCAAATCTGCACCCTGAATCCAGTAATGAGCAGATTTATTCGAAGTACCGGAAGGCCTGCTGGTCTTCATAACGGACAGGCTGCACCATCTCTTCTATGATTTCGGTCGTCAAAGAACGCGGCCGTTCAATCGACATGCCCAAGGCTCGCGACCAGACAGCGTGAGTGGTGAGGCCTAATAACCGGCTGGTGCCGAAAAAGACAGTATAGAATTCGGATTGTGTTACTCCGTAGTGATATTGAAGGGTGCCGCTGATGGCATCGACGTTGGGGTAAGGGTTCTTTACTTTGCCTGCTGCGTCAAGTACACCCGGTACTACTTTATAAACACGCTCTACTAACTGCAGAATTGGGTCATCAGGCATGTGTTTCTTCCCAAACTCCAGTTGAACCAAAAA
>JAGLCZ010000784.1 GCA_023145975.1 Candidatus Hydrogenedentota bacterium
TTGAAGGCCCGGCAGCAGCTCATCAGATAGATAAAGCGATTGATCATTTTTGGGATTATGGGGAATCCCCGTTGCAAGGTGTTATAAGTGACAATGAGTTTTCAGTAAGATGGATTGGTAAATTAAAATCTCCAGGGACAGGGGTATACGGGCTCAGTGTTGATGCTGATAACGGCGTTAAATTATATCTTGATGGAAAAGTTGTTTTTGATACATGGGAAGGTGTAGCAGGAGCATCTGGAAATGTGTTTTATGAATTTGAAAAAGGTAAATTATATGATTTGAAAGTTGAATTTTACGAGAATAGGGGGTATTGTAAAGTCCTATTTAAAATGAGTAAAAACCCCGTGAAGGATTTTATAAAGTTTGAAAATTATGGACAGGAATATGGACAGTATAAAGAATTTTTGATTCCAAAATCACTTATTAAAGGTGGGAATCTGGACATTTCATTTGATCCTATAAAGGGAGAAAAACCGCGAAAAGTTATAGGGTTCAAAATGCTTTCAAGAATTTCTGATGTTTGGCTGATAAAGCAAAACAAAGTTGAGAAGAAGGATGTTCAACTAACGCGTATTCCGGTCACCGAACCACTGGACGCTGAACCATAACCAGTAGAGTATAGATTACGTCATCTGGCAGTCCGCCGGACGGCGGTTAACAGAATTTGCTATCTTATACCACCGCTTTTATTGTCCAACTCAGTGTGCCACTATATTATTCTCTGATGTGGACAGCACGTACAGTGCTTCTTCTGCACGTAGGTTTGGCAGGAAGCGGGTTTCCCCATCGCTGTGCAGAAAGATTTCTTTTTCAATACCGATGTGAAGTTTAGAACAGAAATTACGAAAATCTTTGATAGTCAGTACATGGCGATTAGGCGATTCATGCCAGGCGTAGGGCAGGTGTGCTGTAACGGGTGCGCGGCCTTGAAAAAACAGTGTAGAGCGTACCCGCCAATACCCGAAATTAGGAAAGGATACAATACATTTTCTTCCTACACGCAGCATTTCCTTGAGGGCAAGATCAGGCTTCTTGAGTACCTGCAGCGTCATACTCAGCAGTACATAATCGAAAGAATTATCAGGCAGCTGCGAGAGTCCTCTGTCAATGTCCCCGTGAATAGCGGCGATACCGCAGGCAATACATCGGGCGACTTTTTCCTGATCTACTTCCATACCAAGCCCGGTAATATTTCTACTGCGCTGCAGCCTGCATAGTAATTCGCCTTCGCTGCATCCAATATCCAGCACCCGGCTTCCTTCATCCACCAGGTTGACAATCATATCGTAGTCCACCCGTCGTGGTCGTGAGAGTACGGCTTCGGGGGTGGGCACAGAAGGGACATCCCTGCCTTCACAGAGTTTTGGGGGGCAGTTTTCACAAATCCGTTCTGGATAGAGAGTATGAATGAGGAATCCGGACAGCATCTGCGATATAGCATCTACTTCTAATAAAAAAGCGTCATGACCGGCATCACTTTTTATATTGCAGTAACTGATATCCTTACCGTTTCGGGCAATGGTATGTACAATATCCTGGGACATATACGGCGGGAAAAGCCAGTCCGAACTGAAAGAGACTACGAGTACTTTAGCCTGAATTCGAGCAAGGGATTCGTCGAGCGAATCGAATCCGGAAGCTATATCGAAGTAGTCCATTGCCTTGGTGACATATAAATAGGTGTTTGCATCAAAGCGGTTTACAAAACGTGCTCCCTGGTGATCAAGGTAGGTTTCTACATTAAATTCACTTTCAAGGTGATACCCCAACTGATCGGAATCCCGTAGGGTACGTCCAAACTTTCGGTGCATACTTTGATCGGACAGATAGGTGATGTGAGCAAGCATCCGTGCAATAGCCAAGCCCTTGCGCGGTCCTGCTTCGGGATCATAGTTTCCCTCTTTAAATTCCGAGTCTGCCTGAATGGCATTTCTTCCCACCGCGTCAAAGGCAATCTGCTGTGCACCGTTGGAATGGCTGGTTGCAAGAAGTACAATTGATTTTACTGCATTGGGATAACGTGCCGCCCATTCAAGTGCCTGCATCCCACCCAAAGATCCGCCTATCACGGAGAGAAGCGTTTTAATGCCCAGGTGCTGTATCAGCGCATATTGCACATGAACCATGTCGCCCACAGTAATAACAGGGAATTGGAGTCCGTAGCGGTTTTCGGTTTTTGGATTGATACTTGAAGGCCCTGTAGTTCCTTTACAGCCTCCCAGGATGTTTGAACAGACAACGAAATACCGGGTCGTATCAATGCTTTTCCCGGGGCCGATCATCGTATCCCACCAGCCGGGTTTGGCATCCTCTGGCGTATTCCAGCCTGCAGCATGGGCATCGCCCGATAGCGCATGACACACCAATACTGCATTCGAACCCTCGGTATTTAATACCCCATAGGTTTCATAAGCAACCTCTATGGGACCGAGTACGGCACCGCTGTCCAGCGTGATTTCTTCCGGCGGATGTGCCAACGTTACATATTGTGTTGTAACTATGTTTTTAACGAGATCATTCATTTTCGATTATAAAGATTTTTCCAGTGACCTTGACACTAAGAAAGCCAGCTATACAAGCTGAAAACAATCTACTCTAATTTTCCAATGCCTGCTTGAAATCGTCAGTAATATCTTCAATATCTTCCAGACCGACCGAAACACGCACAAATTCCGGACTTATTCCTGCTGCGCGCTGTTCTTCCTGCGACAACTGTTGATGGGTGGTTGTTGCAGGATGAATGACCAGTGTTTTAGCATCGAGTATATTGGCAAGATGGGATGCAAGTTTGCAGTTGTTGATAAATTTTATAGCTGCTTCCGGACCGCCTTTTATGCCGAAGCCGAGTATGGCCCCTTGACCGTCCGGCAGATAGCGTTGCGCCCGTTCATAATCGTAATGGCTGGGAAGACCCGGGTAATTCACCCATGCAACATTCGGATGGCTGTCCAGGAATTTTGCTGTTGCCAGTGCATTTTCACTATGGCGGGGAACGCGTAAATGCAAAGTTTCAAGACCTTGCAGGAACAGAAATGAATTGAAGGGCGAAATGCAGGCACCCATATCACGCAATAGGGTGACCCGTGCTTTCAGAATATAACTGATATTGCCAACGTCTTTGAAGTGTTCGTAAAACTTCATCCCGTGATAACTAGCATTTTCTTCGGTCAGTTCGGGAAATTTGCCATTGTTCCAGTCGAATTTTCCGCTGTCCACAATGACGCCGCCTATAGAGGTCCCATGACCGCCAAGCACTTTGGTGGCAGAATGGACAACAATATCAGCACCATGTTCAATGGGACGAAAAAGAAGGGGAGAGGCAACAGTATTATCTACTATCAGCGGGATGCCGTGTTCGTGGGCAATGGCGGCAATGGC
>JAGLCZ010000785.1 GCA_023145975.1 Candidatus Hydrogenedentota bacterium
GTTTATGCCATGGAATCAGCGGATTTATGTGCTGTGTATTGCAATCCTATACAAGTACCGGTTGCCGATCCGGTTATCTATTATGAAGCAGGTACATACTATTTATATGGTACCTGGGATGTAGATTCATTGACGGGGATTGCGGTGCACACTTCCAGAGACCTGGTGCATTGGCAATGGCAGGGATTTGCGTTTAGGAAGACAGAGACAACCCATGGACAACGTAACTTTTGGGGTGCAGAAGTTATCAAACACGGTGAAGAGTACCTGTTGTATTATTGCGCGTCTCCAAACAGAGAAGATACCTTGCCCCTCAATATGGCGATTTATGTTGCCAAAGGTAAGTCGCCCCTGGGTCCCTTTAAGGAATGGAAGGCACCCTTATATGCTGCGAATGAATCCGATGAAGCTATAGACCAGAATTTCTTTCTGGATGAGGACGGTACGCCCTGGCTTTATTTTGTACGGGTTACCCGGATGCATAATGAGATATGGGTGGCAAAACTTTCGCAGGATCTAGGTGCTTTTGAGGGAGAACCGACCCTGTGTATCCGGTCGGAAGCGGGTGCCTGGGATTCGCGACCCTGGGAAGGGCACCGTGTTGCAGAGGGGCCTTTAGTGTTCAAACGAAATGGCGTTTACTGTCTCGAATATACAGGCAATCACTTTCTTGATCCGGATTATGCTATCGGTTTTGCTACAGCGGATACTCCCCGGGGGCCATGGAAGCGTTATGATGGGAATCCTGTACTTTCTCGCAGTGATAAAGTCTTTGGACCGGGTAACGCCTGTATTGTTCCGTCGCCTGATGGGACAGAGGAGTTTATCGTATATCATATTCACCAGAGTCCCCGTACGCCACAGCCTCGTTATCTTGCCATTGATCGTATCCGGATCAAGGCTGAACCGGGCGGCAAGATGTCTTTCTCAGTAGAGGGACCTACCCATACCCCGCAGGTATTACCTGCAGGCGCGGCGGCACGCCCTTATGCTGTTTCAGATGATTTTACAGGGGCATCGCTGGTGCGGAAACAATGGAGTGTACTGCACGAAGACCCCGATAACTGGTACTATGAAAAGGGAGACTTGGTAATACAAACGCAGGCGGGTGATTGTTGGA
>JAGLCZ010000786.1 GCA_023145975.1 Candidatus Hydrogenedentota bacterium
TGTTCAATACGCCACTTTTCATGTCGGGCAGCGGTATGGACGGGAATGCGGTTGGTATCGAGGGATTTGTCGGGAACGGGCGGAAACTTCCCCGAGCGAATACCGAAAACAGCGGCAGCAATATGCGTTTTAGCATTTTCTTCCCGTTGTGCAAATTCCTCATTCTTCTTGCGAAATAATGCATCCTGCTTTTTGTTTTTGTATACCGAGTAATACCAGGCATCCACGCATTGTGTCCCGGGGAGTAGATGCTGCTCAGCCGCCCAGGCATACACACTTAATTGTAACGAAGATCCCGCCAGAATATTTTTCCTGCCCGGTGTTCCAGATGATTTATAGTCGATGATTTGTATTGTATTGCCATCGCAGTCAATACGGTCAATTTTTCCGGTTAATCGGATGGTTTCATTATTGATGGTCAACAAAAACGGCTCTTCTTTATACAGATCTTCTTCAGCATCCTGCAGCGCACGCCCAAAGGTTGCCTCGAAATATTTTGGGGATAGTCCCGACTTAAAATCCTTTAAGGAACGAGTCAGATAACGTTGCAGCACTTGTTCAAGACGTTGTCGCTCCACTTTCCGAACAACTTCGGGTACTGATACCAGCGATTTTTCACTATTGCTGAATACTGCATGTACGCAGTCCACCATAGTAGCACGTGTTTCTGCTTCGTCTTCTTCGAATAGCTCTAGAACAGAAAGCCCGGCAAAATGCTTGTGAAATCGGTATAAGGTTTCGTGTACCAGACTCCCTCGTGTCAAGGGGTCCATTTCGGATTCCGGCAGACGTGTTTCCCGAACTTTTAAAACACGCTCCATGAAAAAACGGAAGGGGAACTGGATATAACTTTCCAGTTGATTGACGCTGAATTGTGTTGTTTCGCCATAGGCAAGGTCAAGCACTTCAAGCAGATCCGATGCCCTGATACAGCCGTCATAAATACCGAAAGGAGCGGTGCTGTTACGCTGGGTTTCAATGGCAGCAGCACGGTCAATAGAGTCGGTTATTTCTGAGATTGGCTTACGCAGCTGTTTATACTTGCGGTAGTATGCAATGTTTGCAAGATCACGGGGTGATGCTGCCAGAAGCGGTTCTGGAAGAAAGCTGTCCGGACCGGGGTCGGGATGGGTAATATTTATTTTATGATCTTCGAACATGTCGGCAATATCTACAATGAAGGGGCTGGGTAATGATTCCCTCCCCGAGGCATTTTGCTTTCGGTAGGACAGCACCAATTGCTGCTGTGCTGCCGTAATGCCATGATAGAAGCGCAATCGCTGCCGATAGGTATGTTCATAACCTCCGGGCAATTCTAATCCCAGGCGGCGTAAGCGATGTAAGTCAGATTCGGAATATACCGCGTTAATCGGCGATGCCTGCGGAAGCATCCCCTCATTCATACCGCCCAGAAAAACGTAGGAAAACCGTTCATGACGTAATCCATCCAGACTGCAGCAGTATACACCGGGTCTCTGCTCATATCGGACTGCTATACGAGTTTCTCCCATGGCTTCTTCAAGAAAGCGTGCAAATTCATTCCGGGTCAATAATATGTCCTGCGGGGTGGTGCCGGCAAGTTTTTCGAGCAGACTTCGCAGTGCATGTACTGCCGCAGTTTCACGTTGTAACATATTCGGATCAATCATATCTGCCACGGCACTTTCCATACCGAAAGCATCAATTTGTTTATCCAGTAATACCGCAAATTCGCGAAGCGATCCCGGTTCCGGCATATCGTTTGCCAATATATCTAATTTACGGAATCGTTCTTGAAAGAACGCAATTTCCTTCTCGTACTTTAGGGATAATTTACGAAATGCGGTACTCTTTGATGGATTGGTAATCGCTGTAATTCCCAGTTCTCGTGAAAGCATAGGGAAGGTCATGACATAAGGAATTTCTTCAGCACTTGTTTTGAATAAGGGAGATGTCAACAACGATGTAACCGTATTTCGTTCCCAACTATTCAGTGTTTCGAAAATACGCATGACAAATGTGCCCGTGGCTGTAGATAATAATCTGGGCGCCACCTGCATGGAGACAGGAATACCAAATCCTTCAAAAATAGTGCGCAACGAACCTGCATTTTGCTCCATATCGGTTAAACATACAGCAATTTCCTGCGGCCTTACTTTTTCCTGCACCAACAGTTTCTTAACCTGCCTGCCAAGACTTTCTATTTCGTGTTGTGCATCAGCACAAGGAAGAAGGAACGCATTCGCCACGAGCCCTGCTGGTGACGGAGGTGGGTTACGCCAGAAAATATGATGAGCAATATGTTGTATATAGTCTTGCGGCGAATCGGTCGAAAAGACCTGCTTCTTCAAAGGTTTTTCCGGGGCGAAATTTTCTATCCATTGTTGTTGTAACTGAAACAGGTCACTCCGATCCGGATCAGCATCATAATGCAAACCAATAACCAGATGCTCTACGTTTTCTGCCAGGACTGCCAAAAAACGCTGCTGGGATAAAGTAAAATCATCGAAACCATCCAGTAGTATAATAGAAGCATTATTGGGTAAAGGAGGCATTTTTTCGCTGCAGCAACGGGTTGCTTCCCAGTATAAACCCGGGATATCGTAGCAATCTGACCTAAGTAATCCCTCTTGATATTGTTCGTATACCAGAGCAACCAACCCATCGAAAGGACCTTGAGACTTATTTCGCATGAGCGCCTGCCGAAACCTATCCGGCTCAATAGCGGCTTGTTTCAACTCGGTAATAACGCGCAGTAAATGCCGAACCAATCCCGGAGTAATCGGGAGTTGTGCAACAGAATCATCCTCCGGCAGGTTCTCGAGGGCTTGCCGTACCATCAGCCGTCGTTCCAGCATGGACACCATGCGCACAGATCGCCCAGACTCTTCAAGGATAGTGCGCGCAAAATCTCTTAGTTCTCCAGCACACTTTCCGAATAAACCCGGTAATTTCTGTTCGCGGATGAAGGCACTCTGCCGGGCGCGTGCAAGACGTACTGTAGGTGTTAGAAATAGCGCGGTATTTCTATGCTGCTTCCAGAGCGCATCGATGTGCTTGACGCGACTGCTATACGCAGAACCACCAATTAATGTTATCTGCCCCATAAATCATCCCTTTTTAAATTAGGAATAAAAAACTGTGAACAACAGTATACATGATATTTTAAGTACGGGGTCAGCTTCCATATTATTTGACGGGAATGCCCCGTTATATTTTGCAGGAATGCAATTTGATCGGAAAGAAAACCACGAAATACCTAAGCATGATATACTCCCGTATTCTTTTGCGATGGGTTCCCCATACATCCTATTTCGACACGGAACAGAACACACCATTCCCTTGCTATACATTTAGACTTAACGCATCAAGTTCTATTTCAAAAAGCAGGTCATGACGACAGACATCGTTATGCACACATACTACGGGTATAGCAGGGGTCTTTGTTTCGATACGCCATGCTTCAAATGCAGGGATATCTTCAGCATTTTTAAAGTAGGTTGTAACGCGGGTACTGTCTGATAGCTCCATACCACAGGCATGAAGGATAGATTTGACAACTTCCATGGTGCGTTTTATTTGTGCGGCAACATCCCCCTCGAATTGTGTTCGCCCATCAGGACTGATACTGGCAGTTCCGGAAATATAGATGCGGCGTAATCCCGGCTCGCGAATTTCGGTGGCACGGCTGAAGGTGCTGCCATATTCGAGGGCGGCACACTGTAAGGGTGACGGCACCATGCACACCGCAGCGTCTTCCCCTTTTAGAGATACGGCAAGTGCACCTGCTTCCAATGCCGATCCTGCAGCATTACCGCCTTCAATACCGGTACTTGCCGGTACAACATGGTGATACATTTGTTTTTTCCGAAAAAAAACATCCCGGGCAACGTTAAACACATCATACCAGTCCAGCAAATGGTGATTGAAAAACCAGGTGCGCATCACCTGATTAAACTGCATGTCACATAATTGCAATGCTGCATCCATGCGCTGAAATACGGCTGTGGCCTGTTCTGGAGGAGTATCGTCGGCATCTGTCGGAAGTATGCCGCCTAAACGGCAATATCGCAAAGAAGGGGTATCAAAATAAGTACCTGCAGCGTTTCCCTCAAACAGTATCGGCAGCACCGGTATGCCGTCTATACCCCATGCCTGTATTCCGGTAATATGCGCTGCAGAACCCGATTTCTCTTCAACCCATGTTACAGGAAATGCGGCATTCCCAAAAGTATTAGGTATGACTTCCCGCTGAAGTACTCCGGAACCCGGTCCCCCGAAAATTTCCAGTGAAACGATTTGTGCACCCGTTTCACGGACGACACCGAAAAAATTCACTAAGGCCTCTTCAGGGGAGTCGCTTTGAGACGGTATTGAAGTGAAAAAGAATTCCTTACGATCAGACAAGGTAAGGGTCAATACATCCGTGTTTTTAAAATGATCTTTTTGAAGGGCGTTCACATAAGATTCCTTATTATCATGGGCATCTTTAGATCTGTTGGACAAGAGAAGAGGAGCATTTGTTTCACCGGGAAGAGATTAGAACCATATGAATTATAGGGAACGCAAATATACAATCAAATCATCAATCTCCGTTTCCGTCAGGCGGGTTGTTTCTCCATGCTTATCATCCGGATTATGTTGTTTAAGAACATCCTGTAATGTGGCTGCACGGCCGTCATGAAGATAGGGCGCTGTGCGCCAGACCTCCACCAATGCCGGTGTATCGAATTTTTTTCCTGCGTCCATATACGTGCCCATATCAAAATTATAGGATTTCAGGTTGGTGTAAAGCGGGGCAGGATGGCATGCAGCACATCCTGCACGGGCAAAGACTTTTTTACCGCGTACCCCGGCTTCAGTGAGCTGCCCCTTTTCCAAAGCCGGACCGGAAATAGGAGTCAGTGATTTCAGGTATTCATCGAGAGCAACAGCGTCTTCTTCGGGACGCACTGCAAATTGGATAAATTTAATGCCGGCACGCACAGCGACTTCTGCGCCATCACGAACGGCAAGCACCATGGCGGGCGGTGTCTGGTGAGCCAACAACATATTTTTAGTATTTTTCGGATTTCCAATACCGTCATTTAAAAGGTCCCAGTTCAGACCGTCTGTTCGCCCGTCAGGGTGACAACTGGCGCAACTTTGCCATTGCTGAAAACACATACTGGCATCGTTGAAAAACATTTCGCCCTTACGGACAATGCAAGGTATTACCTCATCACCAAATAACCATTGCTGTGGTCGTGGAATTTCCGAGGTTACATCTACCACCCCCAGGGAATCAGAGAAGTATTCTGTGGTATATGCAGTACTTTCCACCATTACCAATGCGCGCGGTCCGTTTCCCTGCAGTTTGATTCTACGTCGCAGGTTCACCAAAAAAGACAAATCATTGGGCACATCTTTCGCAGTACGTGACACAGCAGAAACGGCTTCCCCTGCTGCGACACGCGCCAGTTTTTCATGCAGGCCCTTGCGATCTATTACACTTATTTCATGGGTGCCTGCATGTGCTACACAGATATAATCGCCTGTTGCGGTGCAAGCCACCCCCCAGGGATTAGCCGCTCCCCGTGAAACATCATCAAGCAGTACGGTATTGATAAATTCGCCGGAGACCGCATCTATGATCGTGATCGCATTCGTATTCATCCAGCCCCGTTCCAGCTGGGTTGTCGGCAGCTGATATCGGCTCAACAAATGAGTTACATATATATTTTTGCCTTCCGGTGATCTGCAGATACCGCGAAGGCTGCTGCTGCCGTTGGGCAGTGCGATTGTACCGGATAGGGTTTTGGAAGGTACATCTATGACAGACACTTGCGCAGCAATATAGTCGCCGTCTGCCGAACCGGCAGGAAGATGATTTGCCACAAATAAGCGTTTCCCATCCAGGGTTACAGCAAGCGCTACAGGTTCACGGGGAACATCAATCCGGGTGATTTCTGTGTGCGCAGCAAGATCAATAATGGAAACGGTATTGTCAAAGCGGTTACATACAAACAATAGGGTTCCATCCGGGCTGAGTGTGGGTGCCAAAGGGGAATGACCAACGGCTATCTCGTAAAGTAACGTGCCTGCTGTATCCAACGCATAGACCTTCCCTTCGGGAAGATCACCTGTAACAAACAGGGGTGATCCCGAAGAATGCACGGCAATACCTGACGGGGGTGCCGCCACCGCGAATGCTGTACGGACCGACTGCGAAGCGATATCAACTACGAGCACTTGTTTTGTGTCATGGGCACATACGTACAGCGTTGCGCTGTCCGGTGCCGGGGCAAGTGCCACAGGAGAGTTATAACTTTCTGCCGCAGTCGTAGTTGCAGCAGCCAGCAATATCAAAACACCAAATATAAGGGTATAGACCAATACGTTATGGTTCATTTCATGACTCCCGGGTTATAACAAAGCACAACCATATTAGAGTAGTGTAACAATTCCACCTCTAATGTACCTGTACATATTACAGGAAATTCTATCGTATATACACATTATCTTCCCATGCGGATTTAAGACTTGTAATGAGGAAGGAAAGATACTGGAATGGTGAAGAAAATT
>JAGLCZ010000787.1 GCA_023145975.1 Candidatus Hydrogenedentota bacterium
CAGGAAGCGATTCTTTATATCGACCGACAATATGTTCATGAAGTAACTTCTCCACAAGCTTTTGAAGGGTTGCGAATCACCGGTCGAAAAGTCCGCCGCCCCGGGGCAACTTTTGCCACTATGGATCATAATATTCCCACTACCGATAGAGATCTGCCAATTGTTGACGAACTAAGTCGTGCTCAGGTGGAAACACTCCAGAAAAACTGTGATGAGTTTGCTGTTAAGTGTTTCGATATGGAGGATCCACTCAACGGGATTGTGCATGTCGTTGGACCGGAACTTGGATTGACCCTGCCAGGGATGACTATCGTATGCGGCGATTCACATACATCAACACACGGTGCTTTTGGTGCATTGGCTCATGGCATAGGAACCAGTGAGGTCGAGCATGTACTGGCAACCCAGACCCTGTTGCAAAAGCGATCGAAGACCATGGAGATACGTGTGAATGGCATCTTATCGCCGGGAGTAACTGCGAAAGATATGATTCTGGCGATTATTGGGAAGATAGGTACATCTGGAGGTACGGGCTATGTAGTAGAGTTTACGGGAGAAGCAATCCGAAGTCTTAGTATGGAAGCACGTATGACGGTCTGCAATATGACCATCGAAGCAGGCGCACGTTCCGGACTCATTTCCCCGGATGATACAACAATTGCTTACCTTACGGACAGACCTTACCTTCCTTCAGAAAAAAAACGGGAAATACTGGAACAGGAATGGCGTAGCTGGGCTTCTGATTCCAATTGTACCTATGATGTACTTGTGGAAATGGATGCGGCAGCAATAATACCCCAGGTTTCCTGGGGTACAAGTCCTGAAATGGTGCTTGGTATTACGGATACAGTTCCTGTCCCCGAAGAAATCACTGATAAAAATAAACGATTGGCTTGCGAGAATGCACTACAATATATGGGACTGGACCCTGGCGCAGCCATAGCATCGATTGCAATTGATAAAGTATTCATTGGATCGTGTACTAATGGACGTATCGAAGATTTACGTGAAGCCGCCAAGGTCGTGAACGGATACACCCTTGCAGAGAATATCACACAAGCACTTCTTGTTCCCGGTTCACAACAGGTGAAGAGACAGGCGGAAGCTGAAGGCCTGGATAAAATTTTTATTGCAGCAGGATTTGAATGGCGCGAAGCTGGGTGTTCCATGTGTTTGGCTATGAATGATGACCGGTTAAACCCCGGTGATCGGTGTGCAGCCACTTCAAATCGAAACTTTGAAGGCAGACAGGGAAAAGGGGGACGAACCCATTTGTTAAGCCCGGCAATGGCTGCTGCGGCTGCGGTGAAAGGTCACTTTACCGATATCCGTGAGTGGAACTATAATCCAGCGTAGAAGCATTTTATAAAATTTGAACAGGTGCGTTGGAATGCACAACAAATAAAAGGAACAATGCAATGAGAGCATTTACTGAACATACAGGAATCGTTGCGCCACTGGAAGCAATGAATGTGGACACGGATCAAATCATTCCCAAGCAGTTTCTGAAACGCATAGAACGAACAGGTTATGGGGATGAGCTTTTTTATGATTGGCGCTATCTTGACGAGGGAAAGACGGAAAATCCAGATTTTGAATTTAATAAAAATAGATACAAAGGTGCAAGTATTTTATTGGCACAAGATAATTTTGGGTGTGGATCTTCCCGAGAACATGCGCCGTGGGCATTGTCCGATTATGGGTTTCGTTGCATCCTCGCCCCTTCCTATGCTGATATATTCTATAACAACTGCTTTAATAATGGGATGCTTCCTCTAGTATTACCCTCGGATGTTGTTAAGGAATTATTCGTTGAAACGCGAAAAAATGAAGGATATACGTTGACTGTGAGTCTTGCGGATCAGAAAATTGTGAAGCAGGACGGAACCTGTATTGAATTCACTATTCACCCGTTCTTGAAGCAGCGATTGCTGAATGGATGGGATCAAATCGGGTTAACTCTGCAGCATGAAGATATGATAAGTGAATATGAAAAGTCGCATGGTCTGTATATTTAGAAATTCCAAATAACGATTAGGGAAGGAATATTTGTCATGCCCATCTATAGTTATCAGGTTGTTAATGATGACGGTTCTCTGGGAGAAACTATTGATCTAATACATGGTATGGATGAGCCGTCACTTACGGAACATCCAGAGACAGGACAGAAAATACAGCGTGTGTTTACTGCGCCGCATATTGCGGGGTGGGGAAATTCGCGGGTGGCAAAAGAAATGACAAGCGATGACAACCTTGATCGTCTTGGCTTTACGAAATACGTACGTAACGGCAAGGGGCATTACGAAAAACGAACTGGTCAAGGGCCTGACTCATTACATACAGATTAAGGTGCTGCTTAAATTGTGCAGTTCATACCCTGCGGCATGAATACAGCCTATTGATTGATATGTAGAGTACCTCCCTCCTCCCATTTTAGCAATTATTGAAGTTATTACTTTTCTCTTTTTATATGCAAAAAATACGTTTGTAATCTGTATTACATACAAAAAAGATGCTGGTAAATATAAAGATGCCAGGGTGCGTGAACATTTTCAGAGTATGAGAAAAGAAAGTATGAAGGATGTGCTTGAAATAGAAAATAAGATCACTACAATAAGTTCTAAGTTCTTTGTTGTCTTTATATTACACAGGTAATTTCTGTGTTTCTTTGTTACTTTTCTCCTTCAGTATTTTTTTTGATTGTTAAAAGAATACAAAATCTTAAGTTGCATTTCAAGTGATGATAGACTATAATTAGATCATGTGAGAGACTGGATGCAGGTGTTTTTTTTGCCGAAGTAGCTGTAGGTCAATTGAATGTAACGGAATTTGCATGGTGTTGTATTATACAGTGAGCTTGGTATTTAGTTTTTTTTAATTTGAATCGCGGGTCTGAGGGAAGTATTTTGCGGAAGCAGAAAATAGGTTTTATTGAAAATAGCCTTTTACTTGTGTTTTAATTCTGCTGAAGTATTATTTTAATTTTCCGGCTTGTTGCTGCTGTAGTATTATTCTTAGCCAACGAGTCTGAATATAGTTCTCTGCGCTGCTCTGACGCCCATTAGAGCAGCGCCCTCACCGGAGATGTCGGGCCGCCCCCTCTCGGCATCTCCACCTTTTTCTTTATATGTTTTTCCTCTGCAACGCTCTGTTCCCCTCAGAGCCAAAACACCTCACGGAGATGTCGAGCCCCCTTCTCGACATCTCCCCTTTTTTTGTCTCCGTATTTTCAAAGTTATGTTGAGAGCTATTTTATTCTATTGTCTTTCAAAATACATCCGTGTCGTGGAGGGGAGTGCTCAAAGAAAAGTAGACCAGTAAATCAAGGCATTATGATCCTCATATTACCTTGTATTTTTCCAGCTGCTACGGGGAGAATTGCAACGGAGCACAAGAATTTCGTCTTGATCAAATATCTTGTTAGCGAAATCTGCAATAAATAGAAGATCACGTGCGAAAATTAACGTTTGATGTCGCTCGTGGTTCATCAACGAGATTCAAACTGGCTGTAATGATACGCAGCGATATGGCTATCACCAGGATTCATAATTGGCTTCATGAGTCTAATGATACCCCCCTGTTCCAGAGAGTCGGATCAATATCCTCAAGTATAGACTTGAGGATACTGTCACCATGCGAATTCTTAATGCATCTACTCATTCAGGTAGGTTGCATGAACATATTCTGACACTTGATTTACTTTGCAAGCGACTCTATTTTTGCAAGAATACTGTCAGGATCGATACCTTGACGGTACATGTGCTCACTGAGTCCCCCACGTCCTTGTTTGCTAACGCCCATGGATGCATACTTGGGCGACAATCCCCGTTCCAGGAGCCATGTACCAAAACGACTGCCAAGGCCTGTCTTTATATTCTGGCTTTCGACGATGAGGACAAATGGTGCAGATCCAATTTCATGCATCATTTCTTCATCTACTCTATTCAATGTTGGTTTATTGATAAGCCCCACATCTATGCCCGCCGCTCTTGCACGTTCAACAGCATCCAGACTACGGCAAAGCATATCGCCATAGGAAACGATATACCCGGCAGTTCCCTTCCGCACAATTTCATCCTTACCGGGTACAAAATTATAACCTGCATCGTACAGCCGTTCTCCGTCTGTATTGCAGATGAACGGCGTAACGCTTCTCAAGGTGAATATAAAGCGAATTCCCTGTTCATTCCATATCGTTTCCAGCATACTTTTTAACTGCAGTGCATCTGCTGGAAAATAAAGTCCTGTTTGATCATTTTCCGGCAAGGCACAATCGGCAAGCATGACATTAATACCATAATGGCATGTATTGTCCGCCATATCATCAATACCAGCATGAGAGAAGTGGCACAAGACATTTGCTTCGTTGAGTCTTGCCATAGTCGCCTCAGAAATAATCATTTCCAAAAATGCCGAAAAGGTGCTGAAAATACCTTGTCGTTTTGAATCAAATCCAAACCCTGCAGCGGCAGAAAAATTACCACGCTCTTGTACGCCACCGTTTATGCACACTTCCGGATGGGCTGCACGGATACCTTTTAGTCCTGTTGAACCTTCTAAGTCGGAATCCACTACCAACACTTGATCGACCTTTTCTTCAGTACTCATTCCATCTAAAATAGTATTGACAATCTTACCAAATTCTACACGATTGCTGGCTGTCTCTTTTGTGCAGCCGCGATAGGTTACGCTTTTTCCAGTTTTTTTAATAGTTGCAAGATAGGCTGCTGCATCATCAAGACCACGTTCTTTTAAGTAAGTTGTTGCCACATCTGCTTTGACGACATCATGACCCGTATGGCTGCCTTCAAGTCCAGAAACACCTGGAGCCATTTTACGTTTGTTTATCAATGCAACAGGACCTGTAGCACGGACGGCTTTGATCATCCGTGCGTACAGATTATTGAAGGATTCCCCTTCGCCCACATCCACTTTGAGTCCATGACCCAGTAGCGTTTTGCCAATATCGTAGCCCGGCAGATAGTTGGAAGGGTGACCACTGATGGTTACATCATTGTCATCTATCAATACCTTGATATTCAAGTGCTGTGCCACAGCAAAACGCGCCGCTTCAGCATCATCCCCTTCCATTTGAGAACCATCAGACCCGAGTAAAAAGACCACCTTATCAGAATGTGCTTTTGCTACACCGTTGGCGAAAGGCCACAAGTGTCCAAGACGTCCTGATGCAAATTTTATTCCCAATTCTTTGTCAATTTCGGGATGACCATACAGTCCTTGATCAGCCGCTCTGTATTCAAGAAGTTTTTCCATGGGCATTTCGTCATTAAAAGCAGCTAAAGCATATTGCAATGCAACACGATGACCGGCTTCATCGAAATGTACAGGATAGATTTTATCGCTTCCTTTCATAAAAGCGTCAGCAATTAATGCCTCAGGAACAACACTGTAGGCACCGCCAGTGTGACCGCCAAGACCTTTTGCCCCTGCTACTGCAGTAAAGAAAATAATCACATCCCGCATAATTTGAATATTCTTCACCAGTTGTTCCAGTTTCTCTGAAGATGCATCCTCCTTAAAAGGGTCGATCGAAACGGGCTTGTACTGACTTACATCAATGGGGAATGTCATGTTAAAATCCTTTTATATTTTTGTTAGGTATATTCGATAAATACATAGACCACGGGGGGATTATGCAGGGACAAAACATACAGTCCCCTTTTATAATCAAGGCAAAGTATACCATTATTTTTACTCTTGTTTCATCCTGTGGATTCCAATTGCTTTTAAAATCACTGTATAGTTGCGCTTGCCCTGTAGATTTGGGTATAAAGGTAATACATTAAGGGGCGTTGTGTGCAACATCCCGCAACATTAAGGAGCAAGTTATGAAGCAGCGCTGTATTTTGCACCCATGGGTTTTATCTGGATTGATGGTTACAACTTCATTCTTTCTCATGGGTTTGGGTTGGGCACAAAATAATGATACGACTATGGCGGCATCTAAAATAACGTCGGAAAGGAAAGCAAATGCTATGGATATTATAAAGGATTCATTTGGAATTACGTCGGAAGGGGAAGCGATAACCCTGTATACGTTATCACCTTCTTCTGAATTTAAGGTGGCAATAACGAACTACGGTGGAATTATTGTATCTATAATAACCCCTGACCGGGACGGTACCATGACGGATATAGTTCTTGGCTTTGATGATTTAGAGTCTTACATTGGCAAACATCCCTATTTTGGCGCCGTTGTGGGACGCTACGGGAACCGTATAGCAAACGGAAAGTTTACATTAGACAACAAAGAATATACGTTGGCGCAAAATAATTCTCCTAACCATCTTCATGGTGGTGTTCATGGTTTTGATAAAGCAGTATGGCAGGCAGAGCCATTACGTCGTGCTGATGCAGTTGGTCTAAAGTTGACCCATACGAGTCCCGACGGGAACGAAGGGTATCCGGGAACCCTTCAATGTGAAGTTATATATTGGGTTACACAAAGTAATACTCTCGAAATATCGTATAAAGCAGTAACAGATGCTCCCACCCATGTTAACTTAACCAATCACAGTTACTTTAATCTGGCAGGCCATGATTCACGCACAATACTGGATCACGAAATGACTTTGTATGCAGAGTATTTTCTGCCTATTGATGATACATCGATTCCAACCGGTCTATTGCAGCCCGTAGCAAATACGCCGATGGACTTCAGAAAGTCGCGCATGATTGGCGATCGTATCGAAGATGAAGATGAACAGCTCCTGTATGGTATCGGATATGATCATACTTTTGTAATTGATCCTGAGAATAAAAAAGAATTGAGGCAGGCCGCACAGGTATATGAGCCCATTCATGGGCGGGTAATGGATGTATGGACGACCGAACCGGGGGTTCAATTTTATTCCGGAAACTTTTTGGATAGTACCAATATTGGTAAAGGGGGCATGGTTTATAAGCATCGATATGGTTTCTGCCTGGAAACACAGCATTTCCCTGATACCCCTAATCATACAGATTTTCCAAGTACAGTATTACGACCGGGCGAAATTTATCAAACGAGAACAGAATACAGATTTTCCACAAAATAATGTAGACACTAAATATTCTAACCAAAACTTAGCAGGAATATTCTAAATGACTAGAAAAAATACCCAGCCGCTTCGTAAGGATGTGAAAAATTCTGACACATGGAACCTAACCTTAATGTTCAAAAACATAAAGGCATGGGAGCAAGCCTACCGAAAACTGGAGAAAGATCTTGCCGGTTTTGATCGGTTCAAAGGAAAATTGGGCAGGTCTGCAAAAAATATTCAGCAGTGCTTTACTTTTAACGATGAGTACGGCCAACTATTGGAAAAGGTTTCTGTATACGCACAATTGAAATATTGTGAGGATATAACGAATCCTGTCAGTCAGGGAATCGTAGCTAGAACGACACATCTGGCAATGCATGCCGGGGAACGTTCCAGTTATATCGCTCCGGAAATCCAAGCTATTCCCCAAAAAAAGATGGCAATATTTCTGAAAGACCCAGTGCTTTCATCCCATTGTTTTTTATTAAAAAAACTGCTTCGCTATCGACCGCATATTTTATCCTCCAATGAAGAGCGGTTGCTGGCAATGCAGGGAGAGGTTGCAGGAACATCTTCCCGTATATTTGATCAACTTACTGATGCGGACATGACTTTTGGTACGGTCAAAGATGAAACCGGTGAGGAAGTTGAGGTTACCCAAATCTCACTGAGGCGTTTACTTGAATCTCCCCGTCGAACAGTGCGTAAACAAGCATTTCAAAAATACTATGCCACTATGGAATCTCATAGAAATTCTATGGCGGCAATGCTGAATGGCTCAGTATTACAGGATGTATATTATGCACGCATCCGAAATTATCCATCAGCACTTGAAGCAGCATTATTTGATGATAAAGTACCGGGAGCTGTCTACAGTTCTCTTATTACAACCGTCAAGGATGCATTACCGACTCTGTATAGGTATTTTGAGTTGCGTAAGCGTGCTCTTCGCGTGAAAGACCTGCATATATACGATAATTACGTACCAATCACAAAGACAAAACCAGTCAATATTCCATACGATGAGGCAGTAGTAATGATTTGTGATGCTATGGCTCCCCTGGGTGATGAATACGTCAATGTTATGCGAAAAGGGCTTACATCAGGTAGATGGGTGGACCGTTACGAAAATAAAAATAAGGAAAGCGGAGCTTTTTCCTATGGATGTTATGATTGCCAGCCTTATATACTGATGAACTACCAGCCGCAAGTATTGGATAGTGTTTTTACTTTGGCGCATGAAGCAGGACATTCTATGCATTCATGGTTTAGCATGAATAATCAGCCCTATCAGTACGCAAATTATCCTATTATTCTTGCTGAGGTTGCATCTACCGTCAATGAACAATTGCTAAGCCATTATCTTTTGGAACGTGCAGCGACTAAATCAGAACGTATCTTACTCCTTAATAAAAAAATCGATGAAATACGATTTACGATTATCCGGCAGACTATGTTTGCTGAGTTTGAAAAAGAAATCCACACTATCGCTGAAGCAGGAGCTCCCTTGACTCTGGAGACTTTCCGTAACATATATCGGGAATTACTTGAAGTTTATTTCGGTCCTGATTTTTGTATCGACAATGCCCTGGAATTAGAAGGGCTGCGTATCCCCCACTTTTATCGCGCATTTTATGTTTACAAATACGCCACCGGTCTTTCTTCTGCTATCGCTCTTGCTTCGCGTATTGTTGAAGGAAATACCAGGCAGCAATCAAATTATCTGAAATTCCTTTCGTCAGGAAGCTCTCTGTATCCCATAGCTACGCTCAAACGCGCTGGTATTGACCTCACCGGTCCGGAGCCTGTAGTTGAGGCAATGAATACCTTTAAACGTCTTGTGGGCGAATTAGAAGCACTTTTGTAAAATTTTCAGTTGTGAATACCGGGTTATATAATATTTCAATACATCAGGAGACTTTTTTATGAATATCAATAGTGCGAAAATATTACGGTTCAGCCTCATTACCATTCTACTTACTATCACATCTCAATCCCAGCCTATTCCCGGGATAGGGAATTTGTGTGATCTTACCCGGGCACAACACTACGAAGCTCGCCGCAGCAGTAGTTCCAACGAAGATATTACCCGCAATGGAGATTCCCGTTCCATTCCTGCAGGCGGCGTTCTGACATTGCTGGATGAAAAAGGACCGGGGATGATAACCCATTTTTGGAATACGGTGGGTTCCTATGATTTATTTTATCCCCGTTCTTTGGTATTTCGGATTTACTATGACGGTATGGAAAAACCGAGTGTGGAAGCCCCGTTGGGTGATTTTTTTGGCGTCGGCCATGGTATGCAGAAGACATTTTCCTCTTTTCCGATTACAGTTTCATCGCGCGGGCGTTCACGTGTGTGTTACTGGCAAATCCCCTTTAAAGAATCCATAAAAGTTACGATTAGCAATGAGAATCAGGAAATGGATGTGGATTCTTTTTACTACTATATCAATTGGCGAAAAATGGATAATCTACCTGAAGACACGGTGTATTTTCATGCACAATATTGTCAGGAAACACCGGCAATGCCGGGAAACTATACTTTATTGGATACTAAGGGGCGTGGGCATTATGTAGGTACTGTATTATCCAATTTCCAACTTGAAACAGGTTGGTTTGGAGAAGGCGACGATTTTTTTTATATCGATGGAGCAAC
>JAGLCZ010000788.1 GCA_023145975.1 Candidatus Hydrogenedentota bacterium
ATTGGGAATGTGCGTGAACATTCCATGAAATCGCTTTGGAATGCTGAACAAACACGTCGTTTTCGGAAGGTATGTCGCAATGGCTTGTTTCCTGTTTGTCCCGGCTGTTGTTTCATCGAGCATATAGGAAAAAAGTAGAACTACGGAATGTGCTGTAGGCAGTGTTACAATCACAACGAAAATAACAGCATAAACATAGTTCTAAAACATGTATTCGTTAATAGTTGGGATGTGGATTAGCATGATGGCTACTGCAATTTATTTCGTTAGTCTTGGTCTTGCCTCTGGGATAGTGGGCTTATGGTGTCGACGTTTGTTGGCTGAACTGGGATTGATTCATGGATTTGAGGCAACTCTGTGGATAGCCGCATTTATAGCACTTCTTTATGTTGTATCGCAGGTGTTATTTCGAACCATTGTAATGTTGCTGAAACCGGTGCGCACACCCAGTTTTACAATTACTGAAATCTTATCGCAGTGTACCGCTTTGTTACTTATTCCCTCATTGGCGGGTTTTACACTTCCTATTCCGTATGCAGCGTTGCAGAAAGTAGAGCCTGTATTTCATTTGGCGGCCTTTGCGGGGTTTCATTCGTTATTCAAATTAATGGCATTTTTCGCGGCGTTGCAAGGACGGCCTGTCAATCGTGTTCGCTTCTTTCCCTGGCTGATTGTTGCAGGGTTGTGTGGTATTGCAGGGTATGGTATTGTGGAGCAGTACTTGCAGGAGGTAAATAGGGAGCAGCCGATCATTGCGGAGACACAAGAGTCTTTTGCCAGCGGAGAAGTATATACGCAAGCGTGTAGGGTTCCCGAAAATGTACGTGTTGTTGTTCCTCTGAAAGAACAACAGGGAGATCGTCTTTCTTTTTGCTGGGCAGCAGTACCGACGGATGAGGGATTTCCAGAAACGGTAGTTGCCACTTATGCTGCTTATACGCTTCCTGTTGAAGGTGAAGCGGAGATATTATCACCCCCTGAATTTACTTTGACACAGTCGCTTGCAGTTGAGATAGGTAAGTGGACTGAGGTTACATTTGATCGATCTGAATTTCCTGATGATCTTCATAGCTTTGTGGTTTCCTGGAGTAGCGGTAAGGCGGATGGTATTAAGAATCGTTTGGGATTAGATCCGCCTGTTGAATCAGGTTTGGCTATGATGATGAGTGGTCCCTGGAAGCACACAGTATCTTCCGCAAATCGTCCCCCTGCTATTGTGGTGGTAGTCGTTGAGGGACTGGGTGCAGAAAATATGAGTACTTACGGATATCATCGCAATACGGATACTTTCTTGGCAGAACGGCTTTCAAGTATGATTGTTTACGAAGAAGCCTATACCTCCACTCCTGAAACAACAGCAGCCTGTATGAGTTTGCTTACGGGGCAGGACCCGCTTTCCCACCATTATTACGATACTTTTTCTGGACCGTTACCGGCAGGGATTCGTACATTACCGGAAATTCTTCGGGAAAAGGGGTACTATACAATTGCGTTTACCGAGGGGCGTGGTGCCGATTATAGCGATTTATATTATGGTTCTGGGTTTGAACGGGGTTTTATGTTCTTTGACGATACGTTTCCGATGGAAATACATACTTCACGTGCGGCGAACTCTAATACTCCGGTCCTTCCCACACCTGCAGGTGCTTGGGTAACGTTACAAAAGGCTGGTGATTGGATAGACTCTCATGTTGACGAACAGTACATGGTATTTATCAGACTGCGTGATCTGAGGATTCCAACCCACTTGCCTTACTATGGAAATGGTTTTGTTGGGCATGGGCGTAAGCCTGATCCGGTGGATATCTATGATACGGCTATTTCCTATATGGACAAACAGTTGAGTGCATTTATTGATCGATTGAATGATTTGTCAGTAGTACAGCGCCCTGCATTGGTGATTACGTCGAGCCATGGTTTTGACTTTACTGAACCGGGGCGTGGTGCATGGCGGCGCGGTGGTCCTCCCCGTCGCACACTACACGAAACTGCGTTGCATATTCCTCTGTTCATGGATATTCCATACCGGTACGGTAGTATACGAAAGGATTTGGTTACACTGGAGGATGTGGCAGCAACGATAGCAGCAATTGGGAACTGCACGCTTTCTCACAGTTCTGTGGGTGTGGATATACTGAATCATTCCAGTATGCAGAAATGCATGTCTATGATAGGTAATCCAATTGCTTTATCCATGCGTACAGGACATTGGCGTTTTACTTGGCAATCAGGAGTATCACCTCTTACGCTTGAGCGAATTGAAAACCCGGAGGTATTAGAGTTTCTTGACATAACACGTTACAGAGATAATATCGCTCCCCGAAACAATATTC
>JAGLCZ010000789.1 GCA_023145975.1 Candidatus Hydrogenedentota bacterium
CATAGAATTATTATCCCGTTGTATATGAATGGGGTGCTAATGTCATACGTTGGCAGAGACGTTACGGGCAGGGCTACAATCCGTTATAAAGCTGTCCCGATTGACCAATGCATACGCGACCCTAAAAGCATGATTTACCATATAGATCACGCGCACGATAAATTAATACTGGTTGAAGGGGCAACAGATGTGTGGCGTATCGGGAAAGGCTGTGGGGCAAGTATGGGGGCGGCTCTGACCCCTGCACAAATAACACAAATCATCCAGAAAAAATTCAGTCGTATTTTTATTCTGTATGATAATGATGCTACTGGTGTGGCAGAGGGAGAAAAGATTGGGGCATTGTTAAGTCAATATGTGGACGTAGAAATTTTATACCTTCCAGAAGGAACACAAGACCCCGGAGAATTAACCAGTGATGATGTTAAAGTATTACGGAAACAAGTATTTGGTAAAATATATTAGGAGGAATTATGAGTGATGTAACAAAAGAAAGACGCACTGCGGAATGGGAAGCACTGAATGATGAGCTACAAAAACAAAGACAAATCAACACAGCACTCCGTATCCAGATAGAAATGACTACGGCTGCATTCAAGGAAATTAAAACTGCACTTAACACAATTGAGGAACGCAATGACGACAACTGAATATCAAGGGCACTGTAGTACAGAAAATTGCCAGAACCATACGGCACACACGCCGTTTGTTGGAGCGTACTGTATTTATTGTACCGACGCACAAAAAGTTCCGGCACTTCTCACCTGCATCAGCGAACAACAATCTGATCTGCTCTCCTTACAGCGCACCCTTGAGACGGCTGTAACTACTATACAACAACAAACTGACGCTTTGCGGGAGGAAATACATAATGCCAAGAAACGATGCTGTGGTTGAGAGTAAACGAGGTGCTATACTTACCTGCAAACGATGTCAATGGGAGTGGGTTACGCGACGAACGGTACTTCCTAAAGTATGCCCCCATTGCAAAAGTCGTATTTGGAACAAAACCAAACTAAAGAAAGGTGCATCCTTTTTTGAGGAAAACTACTATGGCTTCTAAAAAATTACTATGTCTGGAATGCGGGCATACATGGGTGCCTTTGAAACACGCTTTACGACGAACCAAACCAGCACTTTGTCCTAAATGCACATCAAAGTATTGGGATGGTGGCAGACCTGAACGTTCTGCTGCACGTGCCAGAAAAGAACCGATTGAATGGAACGGAGTACCTGCTGACAGAATAATAAAACGAAGACCCCGATAAAAAGTAAGCGCACCGTCCGTCGTCTATTCTGCGGCAACAGTTGCAACACATAAGACGTGATATGCCATAGGGTTTTGCATGTTTTCCCCTTGCGTCGTCTCTTTACCCAGTCTCTGCGGCTCGGAGACCTGTGGTGCGAATCCACAAAATAAGAATAAGGGAGCTTTCATTTTCAACTTTTAACAGGAGGCACAATGAATATTATACAGCGGACAAAAAATGACAGCTACTCTGTAATTTGTAACACAGCCCTGCGCGACGATAATCTTTCCCTACAGGCAAAAGGATTATTTGCATACATTATGACACTACCCGCCAATTGGGTAATATACCGAACAGAAATTGAAAGACATTCTACCAATGGGAAAGACTCACACCGGAGCGCATTTAATGAATTACTTGAGTACAAATATCTCAGTTTCAAACGGATGCGGAATAAAAAAGGGCAACTTGAAAGAGCAGAATACACCATTTCAGAAATACCACAAACACATAAAACCACTCCAGCAGACAGTGACGAATTGCCCTACGACGGAATACCCTATGGCGGGTTATCAAACGTAGGCTCAGCCGCCCCTACTAATTACTTACCTCAAGTAAGTACTGATTGTAATAAAACCCCCCTTACCCCCCAAGGGGGAACAGATGGTTCTTGTGCAATATTGCAAGACCCGCATACATCAACTGTTCTTTATAAAGTAACATTGGATAATCTATCTGTTACAGCGAACGCTGTGGTTCTCAAGAAAATTAAAACAACCAAACAACTGCCTGCCGATATCCAACGTGCCGTCACGTCTGTTATTGAATACCTAAACGCCGCCGCTGGTACCATGTATAAAAAAACTTCTATGAGTTCCGCTAAGTATTTGCTTGCGCGGTTCCGTGAAGACTTTACTGTAGATGATTGTAAAAAAGTAATCGACATCAAAACACAGAAGTGGAAAGATGATGTAAAAATGCAAGACTACCTACGTCCCAGCACTCTGTTTGGGACTAACTTTGAAAGCTACTTAAACGAACCCTTCACCCCAACTAAGGAGACAAAGAAACGTATGAAAACACACGCCACCAAGAAAACAAAGAAGTCCTCAAAGACTTGGGATGATAGACAGCAAGAATATCTTGCCGCACAAGCGACACAACAATGAGCGCCTTCCGTGCGAAGGCACTCGACATCTCTCTTGAGAAGCAAATCATTACAACAATGATTGTGAACACAGATTACTTGAGAGAGATTGCGGAATATTTACAGGTTGATTATTTCACCACACCATACATCACAACTGTAGCTGAATGGGTGTTGGAATATTTTGATGAGTATGGGCTTGCCCCAAACAAACAAATCAAAGCTGTCTTTGAGCAGAATGAAATCAGGATGGATGAAGACGAAGCAGAATTGTTTCGGACTCTCTTACAAAATTTATCAGACACGTTTGTTGCCGGTGAAGAAGAAGAGAACTTTGATTACCTGCGGACACGCACTCTAAACTTCTGCCAGAAACGTGAGCTAGAGATTACGGCGGGAAATATTAAACACTACCTTGAGCAAGATGATCTGCAAAATGCCGAAGCGGAGATACTTCACTTCCGAAAGGTAGCTCCGGCTATCTCAGAGTGTGTGGATGTGTTTGATGTCGATGTGGTGAAAGAAGTTTTCAAGGAACGTGAAAAGGGTGTCTTGCAACTTCCCAGATACCTTGGTGAGTTTTTAGGTTCATGGCACCGTAGCTGGTTGGTAGTATTCTCTGGTGCATACAAACGTGGGAAGTCTTGGTGGTTGCTGGATGCGTACATTAATTCCGCCCTACAGGGACAGCGTGTAATCTTTTTCTCGTTGGAAATGACACAGGAGAATATCTTAGAAAGAATTTACCACCGAGTTACCGGTTGTGCCAAAGAAGCTAAAGAGACAATCATTCCTGTAATTGACTGCAAGTTAAATCAGTCTGCGGAATGTATGCGTGATGAATGTCCTTGTCATGTCCCTCTTATACTTCCCTCTGGTGAAATGCCTACGCTTGAAGAAGCGGGATTGTATCGTGC
>JAGLCZ010000079.1 GCA_023145975.1 Candidatus Hydrogenedentota bacterium
AGTTCCTGAACCTGAAGTAGTTCCTGAACCTGAAGTAGTTCCTGAACCCGAAGTAGTTCCTGAACCCGAAGTAGTTCCTGAACCCGAAGTAGTTCCTGAACCCGAAGTAGTTCCTTAACCCTAAGAAATCCAAAAGGTTATTGTGATTCCTGATGTACCTGAACAGAAGCATGTCGTTATTGTTGGAAATACACTATTAGGTGTTTCCCGGTATTATGGGGTTTCAATGCAAAACATCATCGACTGGAATGATCTTGAAGATACAAATATTAAGATCGATCAGGTTTTGAAAGTCTATTCTACAATTACACCTGAAGGTTCAGAGATATCTACAACGCCAACAATTGAACCCGAAGAAGAGGAAGTTGAAATTACAGATAGTGCTGGCATGGAAGGAGAAGAGATTATTGAAGAGCCAAAACCTGAACCTTCTGATGTAGAAAACCCTATGGAGAATTCGGAGGATGCATCTGTTTCTGCTGTAAGTGATATACAGTCTAGTATTCCTCCAGTTGAAGTGTCGGAAGATGAAACTGGAATAGTGGCAGCGGATCTACTACCCTTAATCCCTGCAAAAAAAGAAGCTGCCCCAGAAAATATTATTGCTGATGAATTGGAGGGAGAAGAAGAAGTAACCCCATTAGCAGTATTGTCAACACCTGTTGTCGTTGCGCCACCCAATACTACTCGTCGCGAATATCAGCCTGTGGCTCCAGAGTCTATAGGGAAAATCGCCGAATCATTTGGCGTTACTGAGGCAGATATCAGAGTGTGGAATAATATTGCCGCGGATGTGACGATGACGGATAATACGGTAGTTATTTATTTGCCTGTGGCAGAAGAAGCAGCTATGGATAGACCCGTTCCCGAAATTTCTTCTGCGCTGGATGGGAACTACACCAGTCATCTCATAGAACCGGGTGATACGTTGCGTAGTATCGCAGGGCGGTATGGAACAACTACTGCTGTTCTGATCGAAATTAACCAAATAGCTAATCCTGATATAGTGGTGTTGGGTACAAAACTAAAAGTGCCTGCCATAAATTAAAAGAACAGCTACTTTCTGCTTGGCGTATAGTAATGGTTTGTTGTTGAAGCCTGGATGGATTCTGTTTTTACGCGCACTAAGCCCAAAAATAATATAGGATTAGGAGAGAAAATATGCGTTATAGGCAGCTCGGTCAATCAGAGTTAAAGTTACCTGTCGTATCATTTGGTGCGTGGGCTATTGGCGGGTGGATGTGGGGTGGTTCGGATGATCAGGCCGCTATACGGGCCATACATGCGGCAGTAGATAATGGGATTACCTGTATTGATACGGCACCTGCGTATGGAATGGGGCACAGTGAACAGGTAGTTGCCAAGGCTATTGCAGATCGTCGGGATAAAGTAATTCTTGCTACTAAATGCGGGTTGCGCTGGGATCTGGAAGAGGGACAGTTTTATTTTGATACGATAGATAACAATAGTATTCCGAAGAAAATATACAAAAACCTGAGACCTACTTCAGTGCGTGCAGAATGTGAAGCCAGTTTGTTACGCATGAAAGTGGATCATATCGATTTGTATCAGTGTCACTGGCCGGATGAGACTACTCCGGTTGCAGATACGATGGGAACATTACTGGAACTACAGCGCGAGGGAAAGATTCGCGTAATCGGTGTTAGTAACTATTCGGTGGAAATGATGCAGGAATGCCTGAAACACGGCCGTATCGAAAGTGATCAGCCTAGATACAGCGCATTGGATCGGCATGTTGAAAGTGAAATACTGCCTTTTTGCCAGGAAAATAATCTTGGCGTCTTGGCGTATAGTCCAATTGAGCAAGGGTTGCTTTCAGGAAAAGTGGGACCGGATCGCGTATTCAACGAAGGGGATCAGCGCCGCAATAAACCTTTCTTTTCACAAGAAAATCGACTGCGTGTACTTACCATGCTGAAATCGTTGAAACCGATTGCGGAGGCGCATAATGCGACCTTTAGCCAATTATTCATTGCGTGGGTGGTCGCGCAACCCGGCTTGACTACTGCACTCGTGGGCGCCCGTACTGAGGAGCAGGTCGTTGAAAATTCGTTGGCGGGAACTATCGAATTATCAGAATCGGAAGAAGGCGAAATTCGTGCTGCTGTTGAATCGCTTCGATTGAAAAAATAATAAGTATTATAAATAACGAAAATCTAACAAGGAGAATATTCATGGATGACACAATACGTTGGGGTATATTGGGAACAGGAAATATTGCACATCAATTCGCAAAAGGGTTGAAATCGGCATCAGGTGCAATGCTGGTTGCAGTAGGTTCACGAACACAGAAAAGCGCAGATCGTTTCGGCAAGAAATATAAAGTGCCAAATTGCCACGCTTCCTATGAATTGCTGATGCAGGATCCAGAGGTGGATGTCATTTATATTGCTACCCCCCATCCTCTACATAAAAATAACGCAATAGGATGTCTTGAAAACGGGAAAGCAGTCCTTTGCGAAAAACCATTCGCCATTAATCGTAAGGAAGCAGAAGAGGTCGTGGCATGTGCTCGCAGCAAAAAACTTTTTATTATGGAAGCCATGTGGACACGGTTCCTGCCAACCTTGGTAAAGACACGGGAGTGGCTGGAAGAAGGGCTTATTGGATTGCCCAGAATGGTACGTTCGGACTTCGGGTTTCGGGCAGAGTATGAGGAAGAAAGTCGTCTTTTTGAACACAAGATGGGGGGGGGCGGCTTGCTGGATGTGGGAATATATTCCATATCATTGGCGGCAATGGTGTTAGGAACACATCCTGAGAAGATAGTATCATTGGCGACCATTGGGAAAACGGGCATAGATGAACAGAATACGGTAAATTTCTCCTATCCCAACGGTGCTATTGCCATGACTGCCAGTGCGGTACGCACCAATACGCCGCAGGATACCCATATCATAGGCGAAAAGGGCAGCATATATCTGCATTCTCCCTTCTGGCAGGGTACGACTGTAACTCTTAACATTGAGGGGAAGGCACCCGAAATAATGGAATTTCCAATCACTGGAAATGGTTATAACTACGAAGCGGAAGCTGTAATGGCGTGTATGCGTGCAGGTAAAACGGAATGCGAAATTATGCCATTGGATGATACCATTGCTATTATGGATATTATGGATATAGCTCGATCCCAGTGGAACTTGAAATATCCGATGGAATAGATTGTTCTTGTTGGAATTAGTGCATCCGTATTCGATTTTATTTCCTATTGCAGCATGCCGAATTTTACAGATGATTGAAAACGTAAAGATGTGTTTTGGTAGGATAATTTACCCTAAAAGATGGGGTATGGGGAATCCCCTCGCTGAGATAAATCAATAGTGTTGTTCTACTTTGTTAGAAGGAATTTGTATGCAGTATGTGAACTTACCCGGATTAAATAAGAAGGTGTCCAGAATCGTACAGGGAACCGTTATGTTGTCTTCCCGTCGGGAGGCGGAAGGGTTTTCTTTATTGGATGCCGTTTTTGAAGCGGGTTGCACCACCTTTGATACGGCACACGTCTATGGGAACGGTGATGTAGAGCGAGTTTTAGGGCGTTGGATTACTTCCCGGGGTATTCGTGACAATGTTGTTATTCTGGATAAGGGTGCCCATCATAACCGGGATCGTAAACGGGTGACGCCTTTTGATATCAGTGCTGATATTTACGACTCATTGGCACGATTACAGACAGATTACATCGATATGTACGCTTTGCACCGGGACGATCCTGCTATTCCGGTCAGAGATATTCTACGAGCTTTGAATGAGCATAAGCGGGCGGAGCGCATTACGATTTTTGGTGGATCCAACTGGAAAAGTAATCGTATTGCTGCAGCAAACGTTTACGCTGAAAGTATGGATTTTCCTTCTTTCTCATTTAGCAGTCCCCATTTTAGCCTTGCCGAGCAGGTTGAGCCGCCCTGGGAGGGATGTGTAAGCATCACCGGTGCAGCTTCTTCTGAAAAAAAATGGTATGCCCAACAGAATATGCCCGTTTTTTGCTGGTCATCTTTGGCAGGAGGATGGTTTAGCGGACGAATCAGCCGCGATCAGATTTCGAAGCATACCAAAGAATTATTTGTTCGCTGTTATCATTCAGAGGAGAATTGGAAGCGCGTAGCGCGGGCAGAAGAACTGGGGAAAACCATGGGTGCATCTGCCGCACAAGTGGCATTGGCCTATGTGTTACACCAACCGTTCCAGACGTTCCCTCTTGTTGCGGCATATACGAAAGATGAATTCGATGCCTGTACAGAAGCATTAGATATACATCTTTCTGAAAATGATATGGCTTGGTTGGATTTACGCATAGACCAAAGATAATTTAGAAGTTAAATACACGATAGAAAGGGATTGTTATGAGCGATGTGACTCAAGGAAAAGCAGCTTGTTGCGGAACGCATTCTTGTGCCTCCAGTAATGTTATTTTTATTTTGCTTATTGTGTTAATCGGTATGTGGTTATTTTCCCGTTATTTCGGGCCGGCAAATGCCCTGAAGGGACAACCTGCACCTGTGTTCAAGGCGAAAATGGTGGACGGTACAACCTTTAATTTAGAGGAACATATCGGAAAGCGACCGGTTTTATTGGATTTCTGGGCTGGGTGGTGTCCCCCTTGTCGTAAAACACTTCCCAATATCGGGGCTGTGGCGAAGCAGTATCCCAGTGATCAAGTTGCCATTTGTACCATTAATTCAAGCGAAAAAGCAGAAGAAATAAAAAGATTCATGCAGGCAAATAATCTGGATCTGCCTGCAGTATCAGATAATACAGGCGCTATTTTTACACAATATTCTGTGCGGGGGATTCCCATGCTGGTATTTATAGATCGTAGCGGTATCGTGACAGAGGTACATACAGGAAGCATGTCGGAAAGTGCGCTAAAGGAAAAAGTAGAGGAATTATTAAAGTAATCCTCTGAGTTTTTTGTTTTGTGGGAAGAGCATGTGGGTACTGTGCCGTTTTTTATGCACTATTTATGTCCTAACAGCAACTATTCTTAGATAATCCTCATTTCTATTGAAAAGAAATATAGGGGTATTTCTAAAAGTAACAGCAGTTACCTTGACTTCATGGTGCAACATGCGCATAATATAGGCATCAACCGAATACATGTTATGCGTGTAGTCGTGTTTTTTTTGTCTATCATTGTATTATATTTCTACGATACTGACTGTCTTTTCTTGATGGTTAGGGTGTGTTGACCTATATTTTGCGATGATACCTTGTACACACGTTTATTCAACGATTTATTCACCTACCTAAGATTGGAGTCAGGAGTATTATGAGCAGACCAATACGTACACTCGACGGGAATGAAGCAGTATCCCACGTCGCTTATCATGCAAGCGAAGTGGCATGTATTTACCCGATCACACCTTCATCATCCATGGGCGAATGGGCTGATCAATGGATGGCAGAAGGTCGCAAGAATATCTGGGACACGGTTCCGTTGATTGTGGAGATGCAAAGTGAAGCTGGAGCTGCAGGTGCCGTACATGGTGCGCTTCAGTCCGGTTCTTTGGTGACCACGTTTACAGCATCGCAGGGGCTCCTGTTGATGATTCCTAATATGTTTAAGATTGCCGGAGAATTAACTCCTACAGTTTTTCACATTTCCGCGCGGAGTTTAGCAACACATGCGCTGTCAATTTTTGG
>JAGLCZ010000790.1 GCA_023145975.1 Candidatus Hydrogenedentota bacterium
CAGTATCGCCCACCATTTTCCACTACTGAAAACATTGATCCAAAGCAATGTTTACCCGGTCTCCCGGTGCTGCTGAACCGTACCAGCAAGCGTCACACTGTGACGTTTGGCAAGCAAAGGAGATGCAGTGATGACCGGATACTTTCCCCGCCCCGCCAGTTACAATGCCCCTCATACTCTTTATGCGTGTAAAGGATACCTATCCCTGCCGCGCCCAAAGAATGCGCCGCCAGTGAACATCAATATGGATTCAAGCCGTTGTTTTCCATTTACTATATCCTTCTGTCAATAAGCATCACCTTATTTGCACTTACAGGTCGCAAATACAAATAGCGGGTGCTTTGTTTACATTTATTGACCGTTTTGTCACCAAATGTCCAAAAATATCTTCATTCGTCCTTAAATAACCTTAAATAACGTTTAAACATAAATATTCGATCCCGTTGACGGTTGGGAACCTGTGCAAGAATATCATTTTCAGTAAAAGTGGCTATCAATCGATTGGCTCGTTCATAAGAAATACCAAGTTCATCCTGTACAGAACGAACATCAAGAACTGGCTTGTTATACAGAAGTAACATCAGGTTGTGGGCATCTGCAGCACGACGCCCAAAAGACACCACAAATTGGTCCATCTCCTGCCGCAGTGTAAGAATAGACTCAAAGGTTTTCCTTCCCTTCCCAGCCGTTTCCACTACGGCTGTAAGGAAGAAGCGCACCCACTGTCCAATATCGTTAGATTCGCGTACTCGGGTCAGTGAATCATAGTAAATACCACGGTTCTTAAACAGGTGAGCGGACAAATAAAGGGATGGTTTATCCAGAAGGCAGTTGCTGATAAGATAAAGCGGAATAAGGAGACGACCAATTCTACCATTACCATCCAAAAAAGGGTGAATCGTTTCAAACTGGTAATGACTGATAGCAATGCGAATGAGATGAGGAACAGCAATGGATTCATTATGCCAGAATTTTTCCAAGTCGGTGAGTAAATCATCAATTACTGTATGGTGGGGAGGAACAAATGCCGCATCTGTAAGAGATGCCCCACCAATCCAGTTCTGGCTGCGCCGAAACTCGCCCGGTGACTTATGTTCTCCCCGAGTACCCTTAAGTAATATCTCGTGGGTATCACGCAGCAACCGCATGGAAAGTGGGAGACGTACAAGCTGCTCCAAGGCATTATTCATTGCATTGATATAGTTACGCACTTCGTGCCAGTCATCCCGGCGCTCCGGCAATATACTGCGCTCGTCCATAACAGCTTCATCAATGGTTGTATTCGTACCTTCTATACCGCTGGATGTGTTAGCTTCCAGTGTAATATGCATTTTTATATACAGGTCAACATCAGGAACAATACGTGTATAGGCATTCAGTTCTCCCAAAGCCTGGGTTGCCTGTTCCAGGAGAACATTGATACGTGGATCCTGCCATGTCCATTCGTAGCTTACCGGTACAGGCAAGAAACTCTTGTATTTGTATTGTTGTATCCAAGTACCTGATTGAAAATCTTCAAATTGCATAGTTAAAATTCCAGTCTTTTTTCATGCTAGGATGCCATCCACCCGGCGTTTTTCGTTGGTATTGGGGAGATAGAGTACTGAGCCTCATGGGCTATTTTATTTCGTAGTACTCCTTGTTTAACCCATGGATAGTGCAAAATATTTTCTGTAAA
>JAGLCZ010000791.1 GCA_023145975.1 Candidatus Hydrogenedentota bacterium
ACCACAGGCTCCTCTACTGTAACAGGAATATCGGTAGATACTTCTACTGAAACAACGGGTTCCTCAACAGGGATATTTTCCTCTTCGACGACGAGAACAGGTTCATCAGCTGCAGTGTCTTCAGCCGCCACAGCTTCAACATTCACGACTTCCCCTTCGGAACCCGTCACTTCCGCAGTCTCCTCGGTTGCAATATCTTCTTCGCCTTCCTCCTCAGGGAACAGATCAGGGTGCTCTTCTTTCAACGCATCAAGTGCTTGCTGAGAACGTCGTTGCACAGAAGATTCAGGAAATAACACAATCTGTTTTTTGTAGGCAGCAATTGCATCCTCAAGACGATCCAATTCTTCAAGTACCTGTCCAATATCATAGTACTTACGTCTACCGACAAAATCGCCAGGCCACTCTTGTGCCACCCGCTCAAACCCTTGAAGTGCCGCTTCAAGATCGCCTTTGTTCCACGCAAGAAAAGCCAATCCATCTACCACATTAGGAAGATATTCATTGCCGGGATACGTGGCTGTAAATTGGGTAAATATCTCTTCCGCTCTATCATATTCTTCCGCTTCTATGGCTGTCTCGCCCATACGGTAAAGTGCCTCTGGTGACCAGCGTCCCAGTACATCCATGTTATCCCCATACTTTTCAAGCCGCAGCGCAGCATCTTCTTCCAATACAGCTTCGGCATACGCTGTAGATGCTTCCTGATCCTTCACTGCTGTATTCAAGCGTATGAAAGCACCGACAGCGGCACATAAAAGTAAAAATACCGCACCTGCAAGATAAAGTTTATAGTTATCTTCCAGATGGTTCAGTGCTTTCTGCCATTCTGTTTTCGCTTCTTCATGGACTAATAGGTGGTCTACTACAGGTTTGTTCTTACGTGGTCTTGCCATTTCCTTGTACCTTCATTGTTATATTTTAAATATACAGCATTCTTCCACATGCATAAAGCGATGTACAGGAATGCACTTCAGACTACTTTATCTAACCATTCCCCATTCCACTATCTGCCAGGTATCACCAAAACGTTCCATCATAATAATGACTTGTCCCTGCAGGTTCACAGGCGGATATTTTATGGGGGATGCAGAATCAGCGACGGCACCGAAAGTATCAACGACCCGCGCACGATCGCCACTCACTTGAACACGAGGCGGTGTACGCGTTATGTTTATCGCGCGATAGTTCCGCAACAAAACATTTAAATCCTTGCGCAGCATCTCATAATCCCGTCCATCACGATCTTTATAACTACGAGCAACATGAGATAATACCCGATAGATTCGACGTCCTTCCATCCCCTTTTGCACATCATCAAGCACAAGAGCAATTTTCTCTTCATCACTCATTTTACTTCCAGTAATACCACCAATATCTATCGGCAGCCCCGTCTGACAACCCAGCCCCGGAAGGAGAGTAAAAATGCACAGGAACGCTATGTAAGGGCATTTCATCAATGTACAGATTCCGCTGCCTGATCAGGCACCAGGTGAAGAACAAGTCGCTTTCCCTGCATCAGGGAAAGCGGGATTATGGAAACTTCCAATTTTTTCCCGGACTTACGAAAAAGTATCTCATGTCCCCCATCCGCCTGCTTAGTATCCACAAGTTTCCAGTCAGCTGCAGGACAATGATCGATATAGAACTGGGCGATATCATTCACATCAGCGCGGATAGTGTACACCATACGCCCCACTTGTAAACTGGGAGATTCATACACATAGGAACGATCCAGATCTTCCTTGGCTTTCATGGGAAGCGGAATATCTTTGAATCGTTGATTGGGTGCCATCACTAAACCAGTCTGCTGGGTGGGAGAAGGCGTTACAGTGCCTGCGGCAGACTCCTCATCTTCAAGCAGTTCAACCGGCGGCAGTGTATCTTGCTGCCAGGGCATGGTCATAGACTGGCAGCTTGAAAAAGCAACTGCACATGCCGCAATACCCAATAATGTTGTCAGTCGAATCATGGTAACCTCATTTTGTTGCCGATTTTCGGCAGGGATTCACCGGAGACAATTGCAATATTGTACCGACTTACAACTCTCCCTGCCGCATTCTTTCTATTGACGTGCCTAATAGCATAGAGAATACACCCAGACACTTTCAACTTAATTGCTCTTTTTCTTTGTTCCCGCTACAAATCTATAACGAAATATTATCAGCACAGCAACAATTTATTTCTGTAATACAACAATATAATTGACAGATACGGACTTCTATGATAAAATAGAGGAAGCAGATAGGTAATAAATTATCGAAGCAGCTTCGATGAAGATACATCTGATTAGTGTATTTCCAGTGATGCAAGAAAGTATATATTTGGCAATTGATTTTGCAACCTTATGGCAGGAGAATCGTTATGAAGCAGAAAATGTTTTTGACAATCCTTATGGCGTTGGCTTTCACTGCAAATGTACTCGCAATACCGGGTGAGCCCTGTCCGTTACCCGATGACCCTGTCCTGTTAATGGAAATGCTGTGGCCCTTAGTAGATAGTGATGGGAATGGTAGTCTCACGCTGGAAGAACTGCAGCACTTTGATCCTTCCTTAGATATTAGTATATTCAACACCATTGACAGCAATAACGACGGGCTCCTTACCCAGGGAGAACTACTGCCATTCTTAACATTAGTGCCCAACGGACTACTCTCTACTGTAGATCAAAATGGTAATGGTATTATCGAATACGATGAAGTGTCCGCCTATGCATCTCCAGAACAATTTTCTTTGGTGGATATAAATGGCGATGGTATATTGGATTGCCGGGATACGTTGACACTACCTGTGGAAGGAGAACCTGCTGAAGGTGAGCCGGGTGAGGGCGAACCCGATCTGCCCTGTCCCCTGCCCCCCATTTATGCAGACGAGTTAGTCCATGTGCTGTGGCCCTATATGGATCGGAACACAGATGGCGTATTGACGATGGAAGAGATTACCGCCGTGTATCCTCAGTTCGAGCCTGCATGGTTCCAGATGACAGATATGAATCAGGACGGTGTACTCGACATGGATGAAGTCCTGATCATGCTGGATATGAACACAGTACTAGAGGACGGTTCCCCTACAGACCCCGATGTGCCAGCTGACCTGGTCGCATTGGTGGATCAAAACGGGGATCGCCTAATCCAACTCAACGAAATAGCAGCCTATGTCACCCCCGAGCAATTCCGCATACTGGATCATGATAACAATCGGGTACTGGACTGCGAAGACTGGGAATGGCTTATTACGTCATCACCGCCACCACCTGTCGAAGGAGAACCTGCTGAAGGTGAGCCGGGTGAGGGCGAACCCGATCTGCCCTGTCCCCTGCCCCCCATTTATGCAGACGAGTTAGTCCATGTGCTGTGGCCCCATGTGGATCGGAACACAGATGGCGTATTAACGATGGAAGAAATTACGGTCGTGTATCCTCAGTTCGAGCCTGCATGGTTCCAGATGACAGATATGAATCAGGACGGTGTACTCGACATGGATGAAGTCCTGATCATGCTGGATATGAACACAGTACTAGAAGATGGTTCCTCTACAGACCCCTATGCGCCAGCTAACCTGGTCGCATTGGTAGACCAAAACGGGG
>JAGLCZ010000792.1 GCA_023145975.1 Candidatus Hydrogenedentota bacterium
GGAAGCACTCATGCTTTCTCAGGTAGATCAGGATGTGTCAGATGCACAGCGGTATGCGAAAAAAGATTTTTGGGGTAGACTGCGCCATCGTGTTAGTAACGGTGCAGGTGAGATCGGTGTATCCATCGGTCAAAACGGTCATCTGTATTGTAAAGGGGAACATGTCACCATTGATCAATTACGTGATATTTTCTTTGATGCACCACAAAATATGCCTGTTACTGCCGTAATACGAAAACACCCCAATGCCCCCCTGAAAGTTTCCAATGCAGTAACGGAAGTTGCCATGGAAGCAGGCTTGAGAATTGAATTCGACTCAGAAATCCCCCCGCTTGTACCCGCCATGCCGGCACTCTAAAATACTCCTTAGTTCTTGATACCTAATTTTTCCTTTAGGTATTGGCCCGTAAAGGATCGCTTCCGCTTTGCCAGGGTTTCGGGAGTACCTGCTGCAAGAATACGTCCCCCACTGTCGCCCCCTTCCGGTCCCAGATCCACAATCCAATCTGCAGTTTTAATCACATCTAAATTATGTTCAATAACGATGACCGTATTTCCATAGTCCACCAGCCGGTGCAGTACGGTCAACAATTTATCCACATCTGCAGCATGTAATCCGGTGGTGGGTTCATCTAATATATAAAGAGTTCGCCCCGTCTGACGCCGGGAAAGTTCTGTAGCCAGCTTAACCCGTTGTGCCTCGCCGCCGGACAGGGTGGTTGCCGCCTGCCCCAACTTTATGTAGTCCAAACCCACATCATGTAATGTTTCCAACTTTCTGGATATGGCAGGAATATTCTTGAAAAAAGAACACCCCTCTTCCACCGTCATATTTAATACTTCTGATATGGTACATCCCTTATAACGAATTTCCAGGGTATCACGGTTATACCGCGCTCCATGACATACATCACAAGGTACATACACATCAGGAAGAAAATGCATTTCGATGGTCAAGACCCCATTTCCCTCACATGCCTCACAACGTCCTCCCTTAACATTAAAACTAAACCTTCCCGGTGCGTACCCTCTGGCGCGGGATTCCTGCGTCCGAGCAAATAAGTCCCGTATAGGTGAAAACAATCCCGTATAGGTGGCTGGATTTGACCGAGGCGTTCGACCAATAGGTGACTGATCGATATCAATGATCTTATCGATATATTCGATCCCCTCAATGGACTGGAACTTTCCCGGTGTCTTTTTTGTCATGCCATGTAAACGCCGCGCCAAAGCCGGGTACAGGGTTTCGTTAACCAAACTTGATTTTCCAGAACCCGATACGCCCGTAACGCATATAAATGTTCCCAACGGGAACTTAACCTTTATATTTTTCAGATTGTTGTGGGTTGCACCGGAAATTTTCAAAGCATTTCCATTCCCTTTTCTTCTCTTCCCGGGAAGGGCGACCTGAAGATCCCCTGTCAGATATCTTCCTGTCAATGATTTACTACACTTCATGACAGCAGCCGGTGTTCC
>JAGLCZ010000793.1 GCA_023145975.1 Candidatus Hydrogenedentota bacterium
ACTTGCACCCTTGATGACCCCTTGATTGTAGAAGCACTTCAGTTTATGGTGGATATCTACAATGCGCTGGGAGGTATTGAGAAGGTAAGTCTTTTCGAGACCACTTTTCAGGCAGGAGAATTCGATCCTTTTTTGTCCGGACAGGTTGCCATGAAGATTGACGGGGATTTTTTTCTCAAGACAGTTGCCGATTTGGCACCCAACCTGCGTTTTGGAGTGGCACCTGCACCGCCTCCCCGGGGACGCGATCCGATCACCTGGAGTGGCGGGTATTGCTGGGCAATCCCAAGAGGATCAGATAATATAAAAGGTGCTTTTGAACTGGTACGCTTCCTGAACACGACACGTATGTGGATGTATCAAGGGGATGTAAATGCCCGATATTTTCGAAGCAGGGGACGTGCTTTTGCACCCATTATGGCGCCCCTGCCGCGCATCAACGATATGTATAATGAGCGTTATATTGAGAGTAACCCGGACTTACCTGCTCGTGTGCGCAATTGTTTCCCTTTGTTTTACGATCTGATGAATGTGTCGCTCTACCGGCCGGTAACACCGGTAGGAACCCTGCTGTGGGATGAACATGCCCGTGCCGCAGAACGCGCCTGGCATCTTTCCATGACACCTCAGGAAGCGTTGAGTACGGGACAGCGCAAAGTGCAGCGACAGTTGGATATATTGTATAGCGATGTGGAGTATCCGGAAGTGGACTGGAAGTTCGTGGCAGGGAGTGTCTTTGTATTTCTTTTTCTTGCAATATTGCTTTTGTGGTTCATTATGGGTGGAAAATGGATCACGGGATTTTGGAATAGTCCGGAAAGTCGTGCTGCTCTGTTTTTTGTTTCTCCCTGGTTGATAGGCTTTACTATTTTCACTGCCGGACCCGTTGTGGTTTCGTTCATATACAGTTTCAGTCGCTATGATGTGCTGAATCCGGCGGTGTGGGTAGGACTGGAGAATTATAAGTTTCTTATTTTTGACGATCCCCTCTTCTGGCATTCTATGGCAAATACAGCCTATATGATTGTGGGGATTCCATTGGGCATGGGGGTTGGATTGGGTATTGCCATGTTACTTAATACAGAGGTGTGCGGCATGAAATTTTATCGCACGCTTTTTTATTTACCTGCCATTGTTCCTTTGGTGGCAAGTGCTATATTGTGGATATGGGTGCTGAATCCCTCCAATGGGCTGGCGAATAGTTTTTTACGGTTGATGGGTTTCAGTAACCCGCCGTTGTGGCTGCAGAGTTCTTCGTGGCTGCTTGGTTCAAAGGCCGCGATTATTCTTATGGGGCTTTGGGGGGCAGGTGCAGGCATGGTGATCTGGTTGGCGGGATTAAAGGGTATTCCTGCACATTTGT
>JAGLCZ010000794.1 GCA_023145975.1 Candidatus Hydrogenedentota bacterium
AAGCCACACAAGTTATTGCCATGACTGGATATTATCAGGGCGAAGCGGCACAACGTATTATTGAGATGGGAGCAAGTATCCTGCTTCAAAAACCCTTTACCTCAGATGATTTAAAAGAAGCTCTTAGCAAAGTGGGCGTCAGTATTATCTGATCCTTCCCGTCACATTTTTTTTATGCCCCTGATACAACATTGGGGGCATCTTTCTTAAAAGCAACCTAATTGTGACCCGTTCCGGACGCAGCAAACGACTTCGGATTATTCTGTAATGAAAAACAATATTGTGATTGTATCCGGGCTGCCGCGCAGCGGCACCTCGATGATGATGCGGATGCTTGAAGCAGGCGGCATCCCCCCCTTCACGGACACACTCCGCCAAGCCGATCCGGATAACCCACGCGGATACTATGAGTACGAACCGGTAAAACGATTGGATCAGGATGCATCATGGATGGGTTCAGCTGCAGGACACGCACTCAAAGTAATTTCTTCCCTGTTAAAATATCTCCCGCCCCATCATAATTATTCCGTCATCTTCGTAAATCGTGCTGTCGAAGAAATACTGGCATCACAACAGGCAATGCTGCACCGACGGGTAAAACAGGGAGAAATAGATCCCACTACCATCACTCCCCAACGATTGGATCAGGAAAACGAAGTATTGTTCCAGACCTATACGCGCCACGTACAGCAAACACATCACTGGCTTATGGCACAAAAGAACATAAACACTTTAATCGTAGAACACCGCGGGACACTGGAAAATCCCATCACGACTGCACAGCAAATAAACTCTTTCCTGGTAGAAGAATTAGATACGACAGCAATGGCTAATGCTGTAGAAAAACAACTTTATCGTCAGCGCATCTAAAACTTAACCGAATAGGCTTCCTTCAAAAAGCAATCCGCAGTACAAACACTTCTTATGTCGTGAATTAGAAACTCTGCCGCACTGGGGACAACGCAGCGGATGTGCCGTCATCTTTCCGTCTTTCACACCATCACGCAG
>JAGLCZ010000795.1 GCA_023145975.1 Candidatus Hydrogenedentota bacterium
CGCAGCCTGCTGGCAAGCCAGTTTCCCAATGTAGTGAAGATGCTGGAAGATAATGCGGAGAAGGAGAAGAAGTCTCTCGCCAGGGCCGCGTTACAAGAGCACGGAAGGGCCGATGGTGCGCCCCTTGGTATTCCCATCACTGGTGTGGGGGATGAAGAAGCCGCACTGTTAGCGTTGATCGGTATTGAGTTGAATTCAGGAGACGGCATTGTGTCCATTAATGAAACCCCGGTTGACAGTGTTGACGGGTTGCTGAATGTATCGCATGAGATACAAAAGAAACTCGATGAAGGAACGTTGGACGAAATCACCGTCGTGATTCAGCGCAGCTGGGAGAAGCGGGTGGAACTCCACATTGAACTTCTGTAGACCGTGCCGTAGGATACATATTTTTAATAGTTGATCGAACGTGGCATGGCGTGACCCAAAGGTGCCATGAAAAATCTGAACAAAATATAGTTTGGTGAAAGGATAGATAGGTGAGCAAACAACGAGAAGTACTTCCGAAGGTTCTTGCCATGGTTATCGCGCAGGTTCCCGACGCTGCGATCTATCTTTCTGGAAGTGTCGCATTGGGCAACGAGAGGCCGGATTCCGACCTCGATATCTATGCCGTCGTGCCAGATATCAAAGGGGTTCACTATCCCGGCGGGACGATGGGGGGCGAACGGGAAGGCTATAAATCTTTTGCAGCCGAGTATGAGGGGGTACCCCTGGAGGTTCGATTTATGACGCCGTCCTTCTTTGAGGGGCATCTTCATGGAAAGCCTTGGCGCGGTTATAAGACACCACTGAAATCGGAGATTCTCTCTGATCCGAACGGATTTCTCCAATCATGGAAAGATCGTCTCGCTCCCTGGTTTCGTGATCACCCGGAAGCGGTGGCGCTGTGGGAACAGTGGATAACGGAATATACCGATTGTCGGTGTACAAAGGGCAAAAAACAGGGAAAACTCATACAACAGTTCCCTTATGCAGTGCCGCATTTTTGGCCGTATTTAGACGGACTTTATTCGGGAGAGGTGATACCGGAATAAGAAAATATATGCATTCCAACGGAATCGTGGGAACGAGAGAAAAAGGGAGTTTTTGTAGTGCCGTCGGTTTGTGATTCGGTAGTTTTTGGTGCAGGTGCTGTTTGAGTTTGAACGGTCATCATATTGATATTTCGTTTGAAAATATGTTATTCTCTTTTTGAAAAAGATAAAAAGGAACCAATATGACTCTTTCAAAAGGACAATACGTCCCGGTAATCCGACAAAAAATTACTGATTCTTTGAAGGTGCCCCTTCCAATTTTTACTGAACGGGATATCCATCTCCCAAGAATTCCCGGTAAGGCTATGGTTGTTATCGGCATGCGGCGCAGTGGCAAGACCACATTTTTATGGCAGTGCCTTGCTTCGAAAATAAAAAGTGGTGTGCCTCGTAAAACGCTGCTTTATTTTAGTTTTGAGGATGAACGTCTTATCGGAATGACTGCTGATGATTTGCAGTGGATTATTGAGGAATACTATATCCTTCATCCTGAACTGCGCGACAAGTGCCGTGTAACGCTTTTTTTCGATGAAATCCAGGTGGTACAGGGATGGGAGCAATTTGTACGTCGCCTGATGGATACCGAACAAATAGATATTTTTCTGTCTGGTTCCTCCTCCCTTTTGCTCAGTCGTGAAGTAGCTACCAGTATGCGTGGTCGGGGCGTGGAAGTATTGGTACATCCCTTCAGTTTCCGTGAATCCCTGCGCCATAAAAATGCGGAACCCGCTACGTCTTGGAACCGCTTATCAAAAGCAAAACGTTCAGCCGTGGAAAAGTGTTTTCGGGATTATCTTGTGGCGGGAGGTTTTCCGGAAGCTCAGGGGTTGACATCACGCGACCGTGCTGTTTTGTTGCGTTCTTATGTGGATGTGGCTACTCTTCGGGATGTTATTGAACGTCATCAGGTAACAAATCCGATTGCTCTTCGTTGGGTGCAGCGGCATTTATTGGGAAGTCCCGCATCCCCTTTCAGTATCCAGAAGTTTTATAATACGCTTAAATCTCAAGGGGTTGCTGTTGGCAAAAATACATTACACCAATATTTAGCCCATCTTGAGGATGCCTTTCTCATACGTACCGTTTCGCTTCATACGGCCTCTGAGCGACAGCGTATGGTTAATCCACGCAAATCTTATCCCGTTGATCCAGGTCTTATTTCTGTTTACGAACGGATGGGTCGTTCCAATCTTGGGCATGCCCTTGAAACGGTCGTATTTCTTGAACTTGAAAGACGTGGCTATGATATTGGATATATACGCACCCGTGAAGGCTGGGAAGTGGACTTTTTTGCTACATGTTCTTTTGACAAAAAACTATTGATACAAGTATGTGCTGATACAGAAATTCCAGAAACGTTGGAAAGAGAGGTGCGTGCCCTCCAGTCTGCTGCGATCACATATCCTGATGCAGTACCTTTGTTGCTAACACTGGATACGGTATTACCACACGAGTCGCTACCCAAAGAAATTCGCTGGATGTCGGTACTCGAATGGCTATTGAACACAACAGATGATGTTGTCGACTAATAAACAGGAGATAGTTTGAGTTTGAACACGCATACTTTTTGGCCAGTTGATTGCTCTTTGTTAATCCTGTAGACTTTCTGTAACGATTAGAGCAGGCGGAAGCCTTATATGCAGAGGAGTTAACAAGATGGAACGGGATCGAAAT
>JAGLCZ010000796.1 GCA_023145975.1 Candidatus Hydrogenedentota bacterium
GGCAATGTTAAGTTTTTCGTTCAGGTTCTGCCCCCGGACAATTGCAGGAAACCCAAATGCCGCTGTTCCTGTCGCCAATGTGGACACAGCGAGAAAAGATCGACGGGAAATGGTACCCTGTGTTTTGATATCATTCGAATTACTTTTAGACATGCTCTATCCTTTTAAATTACGCACCCCAAAACTATTTTACAACAATCCTGACACAAGACAGCATAGCAAAAATATCCCAGGAAATCAAAGAATACCTTTCGTTGGGGTACGAAAAATATGCAGGGCTGCGTGGGAATAGTCGACATCTCTAAGGATGTTTAGTCTACGAAGCGGGTTTAGTTTATACTATGCACCCACAGAACCATGGAGTATCATAATGACAGAACGAAATATATACCTTGATCATAATGCAACAACGCCGTTACACCCTGAAGTAGTGAAGTCGCTCACGGAAGCAATGATTGCTTTCGGAAACCCTTCCAGTATGCATGGGTTTGGGCGGATTGCCCACGCACTTGTTGAAGAAGCACGGGAGAAAGTGGCATCGTTAATAGGGGCACTGCCGGAAGAAATTATCTTTGTCGGCAGTGGGTCGGAAGGCAATAACACAGTCCTTTCCATCATGGGATGCCCCTCCATGAGTTGTTCCTGCGAACGAAAACATCGGTCACACATTATCACCTCCGTCATTGAACATCCCTGCATATTGGAAACAACCCACTGCATGGAAGGACACGGCAGCCAGGCGACTTATCTCGGTGTTGATCGCTACGGTAAGATTTCTCTCGACGAACTGCGTGACAGCATCACCGACCAGACGGGTGTGGTTTCAATAATGATGGCGAACAACGAAATCGGAACGATTCAGGACATACGCGCCGCAGCGGAAATCGCCCATGAAAAAGGCGTATCCTTTCATACGGACGCGGTACAGGCCTTTGGGAAAATCCCCATTGACGTACATGACCTGGGTATTGATTTTCTTACCATGTCCGCCCACAAAATTTATGGGCCCAAAGGTATTGGCGCACTGTATGTAAAGCGCGGCATTCCTTTCTGTCCCCTTATTCATGGCGGTCATCAGGAACGGGGTCGTCGCGCAGGAACAGAGAATACGCTCGGTATTGTCGGTCTGGGCAAAGCCGTAGAAATGCGTGCATTGGAAATGGACGATGAAGTTACGCGAATCACTGCACTCAGAAACGCTCTTAAGCAGGGAATTGAAGACCGTATCCCTGATATCTCTTTCAATGGTCATCCAACGGATAGTATCACCACGACGCTGAACGTATCCTTTGCCGGCGCAGAAGGGGAAAGCACCCTGCTCTACCTCGACCTGGAAGGTATTGCAGTATCTACCGGCTCAGCCTGTGCTTCGGGTTCGCTGGATCCGTCCCATGTTTTGATGGCAACAGGGGTACCGGTCGAACAGGCCCATGGTTCCATACGCATGAGCCTGGGTCGTGAAAATACTATGGAAGATATTGACTACGTATTAGAAAAACTACCTGTAATCATCAATAAAATACGGGAAATGTCCACCGTTTACGGAAGGAAGTAATTTATGAGTTCACATCAGTCATGGGCGTATACAGAAAATGTAAAAGACCATTTTATGAATCCCCGCAACATCCTGAAAGATGACGAGTATCAAGAAGACGGCCGTGGTATGGTTGGCAATATCCAATGCGGCGATGAAATGCTCGTAGTGATCAAAGTTGATAAAGACAGCGGAACAATTTCGGACTGCAAGTGGAAAACCTACGGGTGTGCCAGTGCGATTGCCAGTACCTCTGTCATGTCCGAAATTGTCACCGGCATGACCCTTGAGGAAGCATTTGCAGTGGGACCCAAGCAGATTTCAGCAGCGCTGGGGCAACTCCCCGACAACAAAATTCATTGCTCTGTCCTCGGTGACAAAGCATTACGTGCCGCCATCAACGATTATTACACACGTGCCGGTCAAGCAGAGAAAGTTATCAAGGAAGAGTCACGCGTCATCTGCAAATGTATGAACGTTACCGACCATGAAATTGAAGATGCCGTTCTCGAAGGTGCCCGCACCTTTTTGGAACTCCAGGAACAAACCAAGATGAGTACAGTATGCGGTCAATGCAAAGAGGAAGCCGACACCCTGCTCAAGGTTTATATGAAGAAGCACTTCAGCTGAATCCGATTTTTATATTAGAACTCGTTTAGTCCCTATGCCTGCGTCGCCGCGCTGCCAGTGCACCTGCCGCTGCCAGCACAAGTGCCAACGGCCAAACTGCCACAGGCAATGCCGACACAACAACCACCGGCACAGAAGAAGCACCCAGCGCAAGATTGCCTGCAGTATCTGAAGCCGTTCCTGAATCGATGGTAAAACCAAGGGTTCCCGTCCCCGTGATTCCCAGTAGTGTTACCAGCCACTCGGAACCGCCCAGGGGGGCAACCACGACTGAAGCGAGTACATCGCCTGTAATATCAAGGGTTATATCCGTATCGGAAAGAGTAACCGTATCCTCCCCGGAATAGGTCACCGTGTATTCAACGGGACCGGCAACGGTATTCGCCGAACTTGGCGCACTGATACTGAGGGTTGGCGGATCGTTATCACTGAGGAATACATCACTTGTAACACTCGACGTAAGTGGCGCACCAAAGGGCGTGACCACATCCGATGCCGGATTGACGGAAATTGTAATAGTACCTGTACCGGAAACTCCTTCGAGCGTAACAGCAAAATTCATGCCCCCCATAAATCCGGTCACATTGGTGTAAGTCAAGGTACCCGTAGTCGTAATGATAAGATCTGAGACATCATCAAAGTCGATAGCCAGTTGATTAAATCCAACCATAACCTGAATGGTATCATTGCTTGGCGGTGCCGACTGCCAGCAATTAATCGTAATCGCACCCCAGTCATCCACAAATAACTCATAAGCGCCCATATCCCCATCCACATTCTGCGGACGAGGCGC
>JAGLCZ010000797.1 GCA_023145975.1 Candidatus Hydrogenedentota bacterium
TTCGACAGGACAATGGACATAGACTTCGATAAAATGATTACTGCAGAGTGCCCGTGCTTTATCGCGGTCAGCACGATAGGGAGAAATGAATGCTGTGCTTACAATCATACCAGCATCGAGAAACAGTGCTGCGACTTCACCAATGCGCCTGATATTTTCTTCACGATCTTCAGGGGAAAACCCCAGATCCTTATTAAGACCATGACGGATATTATCGCCATCGAGCGCATAAGTTTGACAGCCATTTTCAAAAAGGACTGCCTGTAATGCTTGTGCGATTGTTGATTTGCCTGAAGCAGAGAGTCCTGTGAACCAGAGCAGAGCTGCACCATGTTTATTGCATGATTCACGATCATTGCGATTGACAGTTTCATGGTGCCACGTGATATTTGTTGCTTTAATTTGATTTGCCATAGGGTTTTCTACCTTGTGATGTTGAAAAATAAAATCGATGAGAAAATAGGAGGCAATTATACCGTAGTTGATGGTAGAATTAGAAGTAGGTACTAGGGTATGCTTTTGTATGTTTAATAAAAGAATGCGGTAATGCAAGAGAGGATTTCAAGATGAGTGAGGAAGTACGCGCAGGACATTATAAGGATAAAGCGGGAGTTTGGCAGGTGGATCGGCGTAGTGGAATAGATCGCCGTGACCTGAGGCCCGTATCGCAAATTAACCACGAACGGCGCAAGCTGTTTCGCAGGCAGGCAGACCGGGAATTGTATGAGCGGGATCACAAGATAATGGTTGAAGAAGCACTCAAAGACTTTGCGGAACATCATGACGGGCATTTATGAGTTAGCAAGGTTAAGGAAGAGTAGATGAATCGGCTACTTGCGCAAGTGCGTCATCAGCCCGGTGTTTTAACTCATCAGCAGAGGATGTTGCATCCCGCATACCGGTCATTACTTCGGTGACAGCGCGTGCGGCAAGGTTGCGCACTTGCTGCCATCCTGCAACATTTGGTTCAGGGCGTGCAAAAGTAAGGCAGTCGAAGGGGGCACGGTTGTATGGCCATTTTTTCCAAAAGGCAATCATATCCGGGTGGGTGAGAACACTTTTACGCACAGGAAGATAGCCCGTTTTGAGACTCCAGCGTACTGCTGATTCGGGGGCAGTGAAATGTTTGACAAATGCCCACGCCGATCGCTTTTGTGCTTCTGTAGTGTTAAAAATACATATATTTGGACCATATAACACGGTAGCGGGTGTTTCTGGGTTACGTTGGGGAATGCAGGTTAATCCCCAGCCGTCCGGGTCTTTTTGCATAAGTAATTTCATATCTTCCAAACTGGAACTACTTCGCAGTACAAAAGCGATATCTCCTTTTGAGAGTGCTATATTGTCTTCATAAGAACCCGGTGAGATCAGATAAGCCAGTTTTTCCTTAAAAAGCGTTTCGTAGATTTGGAATACGGCTAATGCTTCCGGGGTGTTGTAGAGTGTTGTACGCCCTTCAATCACACTACCGCCCATGCTGAAAATCATACCATTTAAAGTGGAGCAATCGGCTGATACTGCATGGGCATAGTTACTTGTATTTTTTTTTACCTGGCGACATTGGGCGATGAATTCATCCCATGTTTTTGGAGGTGCTTCAATGCCTGAATGTGCAAGTACCCGTTTGTTGAAATAGAGCATCAGCAGACTTTTGGCGAAAGGAAAGGAATACAGCGTACCGTCATGTGTTGCGTACCGATTTGTTTCGAGCATCATAGGGAAATAGTCGCTAAGTTCCTTCGCGGAAAGCCCAATTTCGGGATCTGCAAGCAGAGAATCCAGCGGTGTTACTGCACCTGTGGGAATATATTCATTAGTCATGCTTTCATAGGATACTGCTAATGCAGGAAGACGTTTCGCATGGATACCCGCTGTAATTTTTCGGAAGATGTCCCCATAGGTTCCTGATCGTTCTACTTTTATGGGCAGTCCTGTCCATTCTTGATTAAATTCTTTTGCCACCGTGCGTAACAGCTCAGCGCTTTCCGTGGTTTGGCGATCCCAGAATACCGCTGCATTGTTATTCACTGGGAGGAAGCCCGGGGGTGCATTACTGCAACCGATAACAAATACACTTATACTAGCTATAAATATGGGGAACAGGGAATGATGACGCATTGTTTATCCTTTTATGCCTGCGCCTAAGGCGCTTTCAATAAAATAGCGTTGCGCCAGAAAGTATAAAAGTAATGAGGGTAGTATGACAACTGTTGATGCGCACATGAGTAGATTCAGGCTTAAACCTGCATCGCTGTTAAATGCAGTTAGACCGACCTGTACTACGCGCATCGCTTCATCTGAAGTGACAATGATCGGCCACAATAGTGCATTATAACTTCCTAAAAATGCAAAGAGAGCCACTGTTGTTAGCATGGGTTTGACCAAGGGGGTTGCAATACGTGTTAGAAAGCGTAAGTGACCACATCCGTCCACCACTGCGGCATCGTAAAAATCATTGGGTAGCGCAAGGAATGCCTGCCGCATCAGAAAAATAGAAAAGGCATTGGCGCACCACGGCACAATCAGGGCTGGATAGGTGTTGTACCAGCCCAGTTTTGTGATAAGTACAAAGTTAGGAATAAACATCACTTCAAAGGGAACCATCATTGACCCCAACAATATCGAAAATAAAAGCCCGCTTCCCCAAAAATGTAGGCGTGCGAAAGCATAGCCTGCCATAATCGAGGTGATACACACAGAAATACATACCGTGGAGGAGACAAGAAAGGAATTTAAGAAATACCGCCCAAACGGAGCAGCTCGAAAAACTGCGGGGATATTTTGCCACTGCGGAGATTTTGGCCAGAACTTCAGCGATGCGGCAGTGGCTTCCGGCAATGTTTTTAATGCGGCACCTAACATCCAGAGGAAAGGATATAGGGCTATAAATGCGCCCAAAGCCAGTGTTAGGTATAGCAGAGTTATACGTATTTTCATGAGTAATGGACCCGGCGCCCTACAAAATGCCACTGGATCAAGGTTAGCAATACAATTGCAAGCATTAACAATGTCGCGACTGCAGCACCATATCCCCAATACCCATATTCATAGAATTGTGCATAAATATAAAGGATTAGATTTTGGGTTCCAGGCATACTGCTGCCGTGGGTTAATGCATAAAAACTATTAAATGTCTGGAATGCTTTAATGACGCCCACAATCAGCAGAAAGAAGAGGGTGGGGGACAACATAGGTAATGTTACATGTCGAATTAATCGAAAAGTGCCGGCACCATCAATTCGTGCCGCCTCTTCTAGTTCCCGCGGTATGGCTGTGAGTCCGGCAAGGAAGATGACAGTCATGAATCCACAACTATGCCACACATCGAATAGAATGATGCAAACCAGTGCAAGGCTTGGTCCCCAATTACTGGGGATATAGCCATTTGTAATAATATACAACGCGCCATGGGGTTCAAGCAGCCAATTCAGTGATTCCACACCTATATAGTTTAATAATATATTGATTGCACCATTTTGGGGATTGAACAGGGCACGCCAGATCATAGCTGCAGCCACAGCAGATGTAATATAGGGGAGAAAGTAGATGCTTCGCAGCAGTCCACGACCTATGGTGATGCGATACAACCCATAGGCTATGGAAAAACTGATAGTAAGCGAAAGAGGTACTACGCCTGCAACATAGTAGAGGGTGACCATGAGGCTGCTTCGAAACTCCAAATTTCTCATGGCTATTACGTAGTTTTCAAGCCCAACATAGTGACCCAGTCCGTGTCTACCCCCGAATAGACTCATATAAAAAGAACTGACCATGGGCGCAAGGACAAATACGGATAGTATTAGAAACGCAGGGGAAAGCAGTAATAATGCTGCAGGCCAATCGCCCCAGCCGCGTCGATGCAATTCGAATAAAACTGCATCAAGTTTGGCGAGAATAGTGTCTGGAAGTGCGATAATAGATTGAAATAGGTGTATGATGTTGGCACAGGTATGCTGCATGGGGAAATATGATCCTTGTTAACAGAATACTATACCATCTGAAATAGGGTCAACGCATCTATTATTATGTATTTATTAGAATAAGTCTATTTATATATATAATTATGTTATTTTATTTAAATGTAATATTTCACTCAGTTTTATAAAAATAGTATGCTAAACTGTAAAGGCGTTCTTGTGGTTATGTAATCCTTCCAGAGTATCTTCAAGTTATTCCTGTTGATCATTTCCTGTTTGTATCGGGTGGTCATTATTTGTTATACTCATCGCTGTGTGTAAATTCCAACTATGAGACAGAATTGTCTCTATCATAAAAAGGAGGTGAAGACAATTGAGAACATACGAAGCGCTGTACATTGTATCGCCTGAACTGGACGACAGTGCCATCCAGACGGTAGTGACTGATGTAGAAGGATTAATTTCCAGCAACAGCGGCACTATTGTGCGCTCCGATGTCTGGGGTAAACGTAAACTTGCGTATACGATTAAAAAACACGTCGAAGGCGTGTATATCGTGTTACGTTTTGAAGCTAACCCGGATTATATCAAGCGTTTTGAACAGCAATTACGGCTTATGGATCCGGTTATCAGATATATGGTGTTATACCTTGATGAGCAGACATTAAGACTGGAAGCAGAACAACAATGTCAATACGAAGAGGCCTTGCGCGCAAGTGCTGACCGCCATTCAAGAGATGACGATGATGACGACGACGAGCGTGTACCCACCCAGAGACGCCGGGATTCGGAAGCTGTCGAGGCAGAAAAATCACCTGTTAGTACTGAAAAGGACGAAGAGAGTGATGCTGCTGCTGATAAGGGTGCAGAAGAATCTGTTGTTGCTGATACGGGTGAAAAAGAAGCTGATGATGCTGAATAGTGTATATAAATCTTGGATGACATTCTTATAAGATTGGGATGTCCTCCTCTGTGTGAAAATTATTGGCGTAAAATAGGAAAGGGATATGGGATGAGCGATTTAAAAATGCCTGATTTGAACCGTGTTTTATTGGCTGGAAGACTAACTAGAGATCCAGACTTGAAATACACCAATTCCGGTAAAGCATATTGCCGCTTGGGAATAGCTAATACCGCTTATTACAAAGATTCCAGTGGAGAACGTCAGGAAAGAACTACTTTTGCTGATGTTGTCCTTTGGGGTGCTGGCGCTGAGTTTATCGGCGAGCGTTTGCGCAAAGGGCGTCCTGTTCTTGTAGAAGGCAGTCTTCGTACTAGTTCGTGGGAAGATGCCAATACAGGGCAGAAACGTTCTAAAATTGAAATTAATGCGCAACGTGTTTCACCTCTTGACTGGGATGACTCCAGTGGTGGCGGCCGTTCATCGGCACCGCGTCCGGAGCCGGTAGAGCCTCGTGCCCCTCGCGAAATTGAAGAGCCCATCCCTGAAGATGACATTCCCTTTTAACCGGAAACCTTGAAGGAATACCGGATATGGCAAGAATATCTGCTAAGACAAAATTAAAGGTACGTGAAAAGAAATCGCGGCGTCGCAAAAAGAAAAAAGTTTTGCGTGCTAAAGTATGTCGGTTGACTATCGATCGCGTAGTATATATAGACTACAAAGATGTCAACCTGTTGAGGCACTATGTGACTGAACGTGGGAAAATTATTCCCAGGCGTATTACTGGTGCTACTGCAAAGCACCAGCGCATGTTGAATCGTGCTATCAAGATGGCGCGTCAAGTGGCGTTACTTCCGTACTTGGCTGACTAAGGCAATTTGACGTGTCGCGACGGCGGATATGTCGTCGCGACCGTTTTTTATGATGCGTTTTTACTGGATTATAGGCGTTGCGTTAGCAACGGTCATGGCATTGCTTTTGGTAGTAGGTTTAGACCTATTTGCCATGATGCTCTTTCAAGTGCCTGTTGCATACTACTGGCTCTCCCGCAAAAACGGGCTGGCTGTCGGCATGTTATGTTTTGCGACAGTTGTTCCAATTCTGATTACGGGATCGTTGGCGTATGCCTTGTTTTTCGGGATTATGGCTTCGTACGGATTGCTACTGGGTATATTGGCACGGCGTCAAGTTGCGCTTGGCATGACCATCACCTTGCTTACGGTCACTATGTTTGTTCTTCTGGCCGCCTTATCCATTGCGGATTGGGGTATATTGAATGCGGACTTGCAAACAGCGTTTCATGAGTATGTCGTAAAACTTGAATCAACTAATACGAAGGAGGCCATTGCACAGGCTGAGATGATTGCTGAAGGATTCGAGTGGATCGAAGAGAATTTCGTCTTCTTGTACTTTGGCGGATTGTTGGGCTTGGTGATGTTTATGGCAACGGCCGCATCTGTTCCGCTATACTGGCGGTTTCGATCGGAAGTATCCTTTTCTGTGACAAACTATCAGTTTCGTTTGCTGCGTGCGCCGGAACATTTGGTATGGCTTGCTATACTCCTTGTTGGACTGTGGTTTTGGGATAGTCGTTCGCCTAATGAAGTGCTACGCTTTTTATCCTGGAACGGTGCGTTGGCATTGATAGCAATATACTGGTTAAATGGTCTTTCCATTGTATTTTATATAAGTTATGTTTGGAAATGGCGACCCGTTGTTATCTATTTATTGTTGTTGTTCATGATTGTGTTGAATATTATTTTTGCGTTGAGTATTGTTGGTTTTTTTGATACTTGGCTTGATTTTCGGCGTAAGGCTTCTTATATTGTGCAATTGCGCAAATCGAGCAACGAGAGCGATTCAGATAAATAGTGGGAAGTTTTGAAAGAAACCGTAGTATTCCATGGAGTACACGGAAGTAATGGAGTGTATTAAAAGATGAATGTAATTCTTTGTGAAAATGTAGAAAATTTGGGAGAAATGGGGAATCAGGTACAGGTGGCTGACGGGTATGCCCGAAACTATCTTATTCCCAGGAAACTGGCTGTGCTGGCTGATTCTGCAAGCGCAAAACAGATCGAGCATGAACTTCGAATCATCAAGCGCAAGGAAGTAAAACGGCGTGGTGAGTTGACGTTGGTTGCAGATAAAATGAGTGATCTAACACTTGAATTTCAGATGCGTGCCGGTGGAGACGACAAGATTTTCGGGAGTGTTACTACTGCAATGATTGCTGCCCGCTTGGTCGAAGAAGGCTTTACGATAACACGTAGGCAGGTGATCCTTGAAGAACCTATTAAATCGCTCGGTATTTTTACTGTGCGTGTGCGCCTTCTTTCCGGTATTGAAGCAACGGTTAAAGCATGGGTTACTGGGTTGGAAGAAGAAGTGACCACTGTTGTGGATGAGGAAATGGAAGCAGCTGAAGCGTCGGACGCGGCGTTTAAGGACTGATATGGAAACGCGGCAGGAACCCCAGACCGGGGGCGCTGCCCCCGCAAATCTTTACGACCGCATGCCGCCTCAGGATACTGATGCAGAGCGTGCGGTTCTTGGTGCCATGTTGATGCGCACAGAAGCCATTGGCACGGCGGTAGAAATATTACATCATGACGAACAGGATGTATTTTTCATTCCGGCGCATCAAATTATCTATGATGTCATTATCAGTCTTTTCAACGAGAATAAGCCCTTGGATCGTGTGGTGCTTATCGATGAAATTACTCGGCGTGACGCACTGGAAAAGATCGGGGGCGAATCTTATTTAGCAGAGCTTGTTAATGTGGTACCCACATCCGCAAATGTGGAGTATTATGCAAAAATAGTCCTGGAAAAATCATTACGTCGTCGTCTGATAGATTCGTGTGCACGAATTACTGTTGATGCTTATCAGGGAAAAGATGTGGTGGAAGAGTTGTTAGATGGTGCAGAGAAACAAATATTTGCACTTAATGAACAGCGTCAAACAAATCGTATTTATGCAGTATCTGAATTGTTGGAAGAGGGCGTAGACCGTATTGAGAAGCAAATAAAATCGGGGGATAGTATTACCGGTTTACGGACGAGTTTCAAGGAGATGGATCTTAAACTTTCCGGTTTGCAGCCTGCCGATATGATTGTATTGGCAGCGCGTCCATCGGTTGGCAAGACTGCTTTTGCGTTGAATATTGCTGCGAATGCAGCTACCCGTGATGGGAAATGTGTATTGCTGTTCAGTCTCGAAATGGCAAAAGAACAGTTGGTGCAGCGTTTGTTATGCCTTGTGGGGGGAGTGGATTCAGATCGATTGCGCAATGGATTTTTGGCGGATGCAGAATTTGTCAAAGTACAAGAAGCGGCAGGAAAACTCAACAATGCAAAAATATATATTGATGAATCTGCTGGATTGACGCCGTTGGAGTTGCGGTCAAAAGCACGACGTCAGTCATCGTTGGATAAGATAGATTTGGTTATTATTGACTATATGCAATTGATGCATACCTCCGGTAGAAATGAGAATAGGCAGACTGAAATGTCAGAAATATCCCGTGCTATAAAAGGGCTTGCCCGTGAATTGCATGTGCCGGTAATGACATTGTCGCAACTAAGTCGTGAAGCAGAAAAGGATGACAAAGGTACGCCTAAGTTGTCACACTTACGCGAATCGGGAGCTATCGAACAGGATGCTGATGTAGTTATTATTTTGTCGCGCCCGCCTGCAGCAGATCGGGAAAACAGGGATAACGTTATCATTGCGAATATTGCCAAACAACGCAATGGTCCTACTGGACGGTTTGAAATGCTTTTTCAGGCTAATAAGCAGCGTTTTAGAGATTTTGATTCCAGCAGTGTAGATGAATGTGTACCTGAATCACCGAAAAATGTTGTACCTATAAATAATTTTGACCCGATATATGATGAACCCTATGAAGAGGATGATGAGGATATTCCCTTTGATTAGCAGTTGCTGGCATTTTTCCTCATAATAATTTACTGGAGACTCTCATGTTATTTCAAGGATCTTATGTGGCACTTGTAACCCCCTTTACTGACCAATTAGAAGTGGATTATGATGCTTATGCACGGTTGATAGATTTTCAACTGGAAAATGGAACGAGTGGTTTGGTACCGTGCGGTTGTACGGGTGAGGCTGCTACGTTGTCGCATGTGGAGCAAAAAGAAACCATTCGTTTTGTTGTGGAGCATGTAGCGGGGCGTGTTCCGGTGGTGGCAGGGACAGGGTCCAATAATACAGCGGAAGCGCTTACTTTAACACAATATGCCTGCGAAGTCGGATGTGATGCTGTTTTGCTGATCACCCCTTATTATAACAAACCCACATCTGCAGGACAGATTGCTCATTATACGACTATTGCCAAAGGGGTAGATATTCCTATTATGCTGTATAACGTACCCGGGCGGACTGGTACCAAGATGACAGCAGCGACTATTGCTGCATTGTTTGAAACGCCAAATATTGTTGCAGTAAAAGAAGCCTGTGGAAGTATTGACCAGGTAACGGAGATACTGGAACGTTGTGATATCACAGTTCTTTCCGGTGATGATGGTTTGACGTTACCTATGATAGCGGTGGGAGCGACAGGAGTGGTATCTGTGGCTGCCAATGTGATGCCTGCTGATGTAGCTGCACTATGTAAGCTTGCTTTGGAAAATAATTACGATCAGGCACGTAAGATACATTATAAATTGTCTCGCCTTTTCAGTACACTCTTTATTGAAACTAATCCCATGCCTGTGAAAGCAGCATTGTCCAGAATGGGAATTATAAAAAATAATCTTCGGTTACCCCTTGTTCCTCTTGCCGGAAAGAGTCTAGATGCTCTTGATATTATATTGCATGAAATGAATTTGATGTAGGAGAAAATAATTTTATACCCTATTCTCTATTCATCTGTAATTCATAGACGATGTTGTTAATATGTTATGCTTATTTTGCTGACGTCCTGTTGATGTATCTGTTTTTCATAGAAAAAACTGTGGTTTCAAATTGGATTTATTTCTATAAAGGCTGTTTATCATGACTAAAAAGTTGCTTGTTGTTCCCAAAGAAGTTCGTAAAAGTGGTTTTATAACACCAGGAAAAATTCCTGTCAACAGATACAAAAGATCTGTGAAAGAGGAATTGGCAGCAAAGGGTGGAGTGTCCATTGAACGGTGTTTTCGTATTTACCGTGATATGGCGCTTATTCGAGAATTCGAAACCATGCTTGATAATATAAAGAAGCTGGGCGCTTATCAGGGTATTGAGTACAATCATGCAGGACCCGCGCATTTATCCATTGGGCAGGAAGGCGCTGCTGTTGGTGAATGCGTTTACCTAAGTGCTAATGATCATCTTTTTGGCAGTCACCGTAGTCATGGAGAAATTATTGCAAAGGGGTTGCGTGCTGTTGAGGATCTTACTGGAGATTCTCTGAATGGTGTTATGGAAGGGTATTTTGATGGTCTTCTCCTTAATATTGTTCAAAAGAATAATCCTGACTGGAGCGGTCTTTCCTTGACACCCAAAGGAAAAAGAAAGCCGGTTTTGAATACTGTAGAAGAGGAAGAATTGGGTATAGATTTCCTTCTTTATGGTTTATTAGCAGAAATTTTCGGACGTGAGACTGGATTTAGTCGTGGTATGGGTGGTTCTATGCACGCATTTTGTCTTCCGTTTGGAGTATATCCGGCTAATGCTATCGTGGGTGGTAGTGCGGCTGTTACGACAGGTGCGGCACTTTACAAGAAAATCGGAGAACTTGGCGGCATCTGTATTGCCAATATTGGTGATGCTTCTATAGGTTGCGGTCCAGTATGGGAAGCTTTGGGTTTTTCATCAATGGCGCAGTTTAAGACGCTTTGGCCGAAATTTATGCAAGGCGGGTTGCCCCTGATTTTTAATTTTATGGATAATTTCTATGGTATGGGTGGTCAGCCTGTGGGTGAAACCATGGGTTTTGATCGTATGGCACGAATTGGTGTTGGTGTGAACCCGGATAATATGCATGCTGAAGTTGTGGATGGTAATAATCCGCTTGCTCTGGCTGAAGCATACAAACGCAAGCTTGCTATCATTAAAAAGGGCGATGGTCCTGTGTTGCTCGATGTATTGTGTTATCGTCAGGCAGGTCACTCTCCGAGCGATCAATCGGCCTATCGTGAACGTGAAGAGATTGATATGTGGCGTGCCGTAGATCCGTTGGTTGAATTCTCCGGAAAATTAATTGCTGCGGGTCTGGTAACACAAACACAGATAGATGAAGTCCATGCATATGCACAACGTAAAGTAACGAAGGCATGTCGTCTTGCTGTGAGTGAAGCGATTTCACCTCGTATGGTGCTGACACCTCACCAGGGCGTTTCGCAACTCATGTACAATAATGAAGTATTGGAAACCTTGCCGGGACTCCG
>JAGLCZ010000798.1 GCA_023145975.1 Candidatus Hydrogenedentota bacterium
TACTTCGCCAAATCAGATTCAGGTAAGTTGTCCTTGTATGCCTCCAATAGGTCACGCAGTATGACACAGTATTCATAATCTTCAATACCATCACGAAGCATCTCCAATCGTATGGAACTGACAGGCGCATCAAACACCGGATTATCCGTGCCACTGTCCACCGCAGCAAGAGGCGGGTAAATGAATCTGCCGTCCCCGTTTCCCCAGGGACGTTTCGTGCCGATAGGGGTACTGTATCCACTTACCCAGCCCATGGGATCTTCATAGGGATTCTGCAGCCCATCGGGATAGGCTGTATTACTATGCCAATAATTGGTCTGCCAAATGAGAATTCCATCAATGGCGCGTTTCCAGGTTTGCCATAACCATACACGCAGTTCCGTAGCTGGATGATCAATAAATAAGGTTGCATAAGGTGCCTTCGGTCCCGTGCATACATACCACCAGTTCTTCTCCCCTGCTGCACGACGCTGTTCCGCCATATTGTGATCGTACTGATTAGAGATAGGACACCAGATATTCGGACCACCCACCAATTCGGACTCTATCTGTTCGGTCAGCATACGGTTCAATCCCGGTGCCGTTTCCTTCAACTTCCGAAATCCGTTCATAACAAATTTATAATCATCCGGGTCCGGTTCATCGAACCAATATACATACGCATCATCAAGCCATCCTTTCTCACGCAGATGGGTCTCAACCAGACGGCACCACATAGAAAATGCGATTTTGTACTCTTCCGTATTTTCCCCATATCCAAGCAGACTTGGTTCGGAACGTGCATGAAAAGTACCACTGCCCAATCCTGGAATAGAGAGACGAAAGCCATTAAAATGGTAGTGGTCAAAAGCGCGGGTCATGGCAGTATCCCACGCAGTCCAATCGAATTCAGGTACAAACAGGGTTTCCAGCTCCCCTGTATCCCATGTTTCAAAATCATCCTGAATCAACACGACATCGGTCGACAGTTTTATATCGTCAATCCACACATTGCCGGTATAAACTCCTTCTTCATTAAAAGGGGTTGCCCAAAGACGCAGTTTGAATTGGTGTGCCTCTTTTGGGAAATCGTTGACTGTTTTTGCAAAGTGCTGCCAGGAAGCATCGCCTTCAATGGTGATGTCAGTATTATTTCCCCGTATCCAGGTACCGGATATATCAAAGTACTGCACTGTGGCAAGGAAGGAATGTCCGGGTTCACCGGTTTTATACTGGAATTCAATATGAAGCCCCTCATCAGGAATAGAAAACGGCTCATCGTAAGAAACTGCCACGTTCGCTGTTTCTGATTCATCACGCAATAATAACGACACCTGACCACGGTAGGAGACGGTATTATCGCGTTCCCCTCCCTGCCATTCAGGTAAGTGAGACCAATCGTATTGAATGGGATCAAGAAAGGCCGGGTTATAAATTGAAATATGGTGATTACTCAGAATAGACAGATACTCCTCATAAACCTTGCGACGATCAAATTCCGTATCTACATGATGATAGCGAAATGCCAAAGGAGCATTAAACCCAAATGCACTGACACAAGTTTTTCGGTCAGGCAACGGAAAGTCAAAGACTTCGACCTCCAGCGGCACCGATCCGCGCCAGCCATCTGCTTCAAGCAAGAGGGTTCCCTTATACACAACCGCCGGAGTATTCGTCTGCGTGTGAATACAAACCCAAAAGGGTTGGTTTTCACCTGCATCCAGGTTAATTGCCCCTGCAAGAGGCGGAAGTGGATCCGGCCAGGGCGCAACGGTACCCACACTGTCTGTAGGCTGGGTAACAGGTACATAAGCAACACGCAGTATTTCGACAGCATCGGCAGGTAAAATTACGCCTGTTTCGCTTTGTAACGTTTGAGATATTACGTGCAGATTATGCAAAGGTTCCGTAGGACGCAACACAAACTGTGCTGCCTCCCGTTCGTTGCGTGCTAA
>JAGLCZ010000799.1 GCA_023145975.1 Candidatus Hydrogenedentota bacterium
CATCAACCATGCAATAGTTGCAAACCGTTCGGCATTCATTAATGCATGTTCTGTTTGTCTGTTCATGCGTTTTATTTCACTGTGAGCACTGTAACACCCACGAGCATGATGTTGTAATTCATTTTGAATTACAGAAATGTCCTTCCCGTCCATATTTTCGGAAAACCTTAGAAAAAAATTCTCCATACTGGAAAATTCCACAATGTCAGAAGGAGAATTTTCCTGCTGTATCCGCTGAATTTCCTTAATGGATTCACAGGTGGGTCCCCCCCCATGATTACTCACCCCATAAAAACATAGGATATCCTGCTGCTCCTCCATTAAAAAGGGATACTGTTGTAATAATTCAACTTTTTTGCGAATACCTAATCCGCCGGTACAATAATCCAATGGAATATTTGCAGCAAGCAAACGGGAACCATCTTTTGATTCCCACCAAAATACTGTACCATTTGGATATTTCATTTCCCGTTCCGGTTCGGGACGCATGAACACATAATACTCTATACCCGCTTTTTTTAATATTTGGGGGAGCGTTCCTGCATGTCCAAATGAATCCGGATTAAATCCTACTTTTACCCGTTTTCCAAACTCACATTCAAAAAAACGCTGAGAATATAAAACATGGCGTACAAATGCTTCGCCACAAGGAATATTACAATCCGGTTCCACCCAAAATCCCCCTACAATTTCCCAACGCCCTTCTTTAACACGTGCTCTAATAGCCTCAAAAAGTTCTGTATCAACTTCTTTTACCCACTGGTAAAAACAGGCACTGCCTGCCGAAAAAATAAATGTGTCGCTTTCATTCATCCTATCCAACGCACTGCGAAAGGTTGCCCGAACCTCTTCATAACCTTCTGTCCAACGCCAAAGCCACGTTGGATCTATATGACCATGCCCAATCGCGTATAATTTTAACTTACGTTTATTTGAAACCATTCTTTTACCTGCTCATTGTAAAAATAACTAAAACACCGCCGCGTACTATACAGAGGCATATACACAAACTTCAATTAAATGGAATCGGAAAATAAGTAGATTTCCCGTTCCCTCGCATTCTGGAACTTATATAATTATAAACTTATCTATAAAACCACTTAAGTTTATTTTATAATGACCTGTGGATAAAGTGTGGATAAAGTGTTCTTAATCAATTATTCCTCTTTTACTAAAATCTACCATTTTGAAGTCAACTTCTTAAAAAATAAAGATATATCCCTTAAATCAGTATTTTATTCCCGAAAGGTACTTTTTATTAACATTATAATTTTCAATATATTAACATAAAAAACAGCTCATCTATATTATTGAATATGTACATAATATTTTTTGTTCCACGACCCGTGATAACTATTTCTATTTTGCTGAAATTTCCATTAAATACAATGAAAACAGATGTGGATAATTCACAATTTTACTGTGAAACATTTTCTCAGTTGTCCTTGTGGATAATTGCCAGGTATACACTGAATAACTTTTTGAAGTTATCCACAAATTAAAGAGCATTTTTGATTTCCCGTATGGTATGATACTCACGTTGTTAATAGCTGTGAATAATTAGTATACTTTATCCAGATCTTTTATTTTGATGATGATACTATAAAATAAGGCTCATATATAGTTATCCACTTTTCCACAGGCCCTACTATTACTTCTACTTGTTTTACATATAAAAGAACAGTATAAAGAGAGTGTAGATTATCCACATTAAGACTAGAGAGGATGCCAAATGAAAATTATTATTCCTAAACAGGAACTTTTAAAAGCTGTTAATACAGTAAAGAGCATTGTGTCTCAAAAATCTGCATTACCTATTTTATCACATATTCTGATGGAGGCAGATGATAATAAATTAAAGCTTACCACTACCGACTTAAAAGTATCCATTGAATGTGTCGTAGAATGCACAGTAGAAGTTACCGGTTCTTTAACAGTATCTTCACAGCGACTCTCTATGATCTTAGGGGAACTTCCAGATGAAGATGTTACTCTGGAATTACTTGAAGCCAATATTGTGGAATTACGTTGTGGTAAAAAAGTAGAAACCAAGCTTTTTAGTATTTCACCGGATGAATATCCCCCGGTTCGTGATTTTGAGGGGATAGAACCTATCGTTTTTAACCAAAGTGTTTTAAAAAAACTATTTCAAAGAACTTCTTTCGCTATTTGTACGGATCAATCCCGCTATAATCTTACTGGTTTATTGCTTGAAACACGTTCAGATGGGTTGCGGGTAGTTGCTACAGACGGCAGGCGTATGAGTTTTGCTGTCAGCGATGAAGATATTCCTACAGATAGGGAAATAAAAGTTATTATTCCTTCGAAGATGATTCGTGAACTTGAATCACTACTTGAAGATAATTCAGAAAAGATAGTAAAAGTTTATCTTGATAGTAATCAGGCTTCCTTTTTATTTGATCATGTACGTGTTGTTACAGCGCTTATTGAGGGAAATTTTCCTAACTATGAAGCAGTTGTTCCCAAAAAGCATGACAAGGAAATTATTATCAACCTCCAGAAGTTCATGGAAAGTATGCGTCGTGCTTATGCCATGACGAATGATAAATTCCGGAATGTTAAATTGACATTTTCAGAGGGAAAACTTTTACTTACCGTTAAAACGCCGGAGGTAGGTGATTATAAAGAAGAATTACCTATTTCCTATGAAAATGATACCTTCGATATTTCCTTTAATCCCCTGTTTGTTATTGATGTACTGCGTTATATGGATAGCGAAAATGTTTGTATGCAGCTTAAAGATGGTTCCAGTCCCGGTGTTTTTAAGCCTTATATAGAAGCTCCGGTTGATACTTATGTCAACGTTGTAATGCCCATCAGATCTTAATAAAAAAACAGTTTATTTTCGCTAAAAAAAGTTTTTTTTAATAGGTCATGGGTTGTGTGCTGTCTTTTCCTTTCCCAAATACTTGATGTAACTTTTAAAATTGTGTAATATAGAAGGTGCTTAACGACCGTTAAGTATATTTTTAGGTTAGGCCCGAATTGCGCGTCAATTAATAAGGAGAAATAATGCGATGAGGGAAATTAAACGTGCCGCAGTATTGGGTTCGGGTGTCATGGGTGCAGCAATTGCCGCACACTTGGCTAATTGCGGGATTCCAAGCATTATGCTGGATATCGTGCCCCCGAATCTTGCGGAAAAAGACAAAGGAAAGAAGAATAAACGTGATGGTATTGCTACCGCAGCGAAAAAAGCGTTGCTGAAAGCAAAGCCGGCCCCCCTGTATGTCAAGTCGAATCTTGATATGATTGAAGTTGGCAATTTTGATGATGATATGGAAAAAATATCAAATTGCGACTGGATTATCGAGGTTGTTATTGAACGTCTTGATATCAAAGAAAAGGTATTTGCAAACGTTGCAAAACACCGTAAACCCGGAAGTATTGTAAGTTCCAATACGAGCGGAATCATGATTTCTGAGATGACCAAAAATATGGATGAAGATATGGCATCCAATTTTCTGGGCACGCATTTTTTCAATCCGCCTCGTTATCTTAAATTATTGGAATTAATTCCCGGTCCCACTACGAAACCCGAGGTTGTGGAAACAATCGCGAAGTTTGGTGAAAATGTGTTGGGTAAAGGGATTGTATATGCAAAAGATACGCCTAATTTTGTGGCGAATCGCATAATTACCTTTGCCATGCAGTATTTGATGCATGAAATGGATACTGCAAATTTCAGCGCTGAGGAAGTGGATGCATTGACAGGTGCTGCTATTGGTCATGCTAGTTCTGCCACTTTCCGTACAGCGGATTTGGTGGGATTGGATACACTGCAAAAAGTAGTGGCGAATGTTCTTAATGGTTGTCCTGACGACGAATGTAGTGACTTGATGCAGGGTCCCGCCTGGTTTGATGCCATGGTAGAAAAAGGATACCTGGGTAATAAATCAGGTTCTGGGTTCTACAAAGCAACCAAAAAGCGTAATGAGAAGGGCAAACGTATTATCCTTGGTATAGATATTGCCACTGGCGAATACCGGGATCCCGTTAAGCCCCGTTTTGCTTGTACAGGTGCTGTCCGCGGTGCTGGTAGTCTTGAAGAAAAGATTAAGATTATGCACACAAGTGAGGATGAAGGCTCTAAATTTTTATTCTCATTTTTCGCGAATAGTGCAGCCTATGCGGGCAACCGTATCCCGGAAATTGCTGACGATATCGTAAATATTGACAATGCCTGCAAATGGGGCTTTGCCTGGGAAGTAGGCATTTTTGAAACTTGGGATATTCTTGGTTTTAATGATGTATGTGCGCGTATGGAAGCGGAAGGTATTGAATTGCCGCCTATTGCCAAGGTCATGAAAGAAACAGGTGTTGATTCTTTCTACAAAAACGAAAATGGCGTAGATGTATTCTTTGATTTGGCGAGTAAATCCTACAAGGCTGTTCCCACCAATTCGCGGGAAGTTAAACTTGTCAATATAAAGACCAAGAGTGAAAACGTTGTTTTTAAGATGGACGATGCGAGTTTGGTAGACTTAGGCGATGGTATCGTCTGTGCTGAATTTCATTGTAAGATGAATGCTATTGGTCCGGATATTGTTGCAACGCTGAACAAAGGTGTTGATCTTCTCGAAGAAGGCAAGTTTGAAGGTATGGTTGTTGCCAATCAGGGTCCGCATTTTTGTGCGGGTGCTAACTTGATGATTGTTCTTGGTGATGCTATGCAAAAGAACTGGGATGGTATTGGTGATATGGTAAGCGGTCTTCAGAATGCGGGCATGCGCATGAAATATTGTAATGCCCCTGTAGTGGCTGCCCCCCATCATTTTACTTTTGGCGGCGGTGTAGAAGTTTGCCAGCATGCAGATAAAGTAGTGATTGCCGGTGAGACCTATGCCGGTCTTGTAGAGGTGGGTGTTGGCGTACTTCCAGCAGGCGGCGGTACCACAGAAATGGCAGTGCGCGCTCTTGAGTATATTCCTGCGAATATTCCCAATGGCGAGGCTTTTCCTTACATGCGTCGTGCCTTTGAAGCTATTGCTACGGCCAAGGTGGGAACCAGTGGTGCGGAAGTTGTTGAACTTGGTTATTTCCGTAACAGTGATATTGTACTTCCCAATTATGATCATCAGCTCCAGAAAGCGAAAGATGTGTGTCGCGGCATGGTTGTTGCAGGATACACTGCGCCGCTTCCTCCCAGACTATATGCGTTGGGTGCAAGTGCCAAGGCTACTTTTGGAATCGGCGTTTGGGGTATGAAAGAAGCTGGATGGGCCAGCGAGCACGATATGTTGATTAGTGGACATGTCGCACACGTTTTATGCGGTGGTGATCGTCTTGCGGGCACCCCAATGGTCGAGCAGGATTTCCTTGATCTTGAATGTGAGGCCTTTGTCAGCCTTTGCGGTACAGAAAAAACACAGGCACGGATACAGCACATGCTTGCTTCTGGCAAGCCGTTGCGTAACTAGTCCAAAAGGAGAATAGACGATATGGATAACGTATATGTAGTATCAGCCGTGCGAACGGCTGTGGGTCGGTCCAGAGCCGGCAGCGCTATTGCCCATGTGCGTCCTGACGATATGGCCGCTGTTGCAATTAAAGAGGCGGTAAAGCGTTCAGGTGTTCCAGCGGAACGCCTGCAGGATTGTGCCATGGGTTGTGCTTTCCCTGAAGCAGAATCAGGTATGAATGTAGGGCGTATGGCATTGTTGACTGCTGGTCTTCCGGATACCATTTCCGGGGTGACCATGAACCGTTTCTGCTCCTCAGGTCTTGAGACCATGGCAACGGTTGGTGCTAAAATTGAATGTGGTATGTTGGATGTAGCTATTGCCGGCGGTGTCGAGTCTATGAGTATTATTCCCATGGGCGGTAATAAGATGATGGCGAATCCGACGTTAATGGAATCTAATCCGCGGTCGTACACAGGCATGGGCCAGTGTGCCGATAACGTGGGTAAAGATTTTAACATTACCCGTGAAGAGTGTGATGAATTGGCGGTACGCAGTAACAAGCTGGCTTGTGAAGCAATAGCCAATGGTACCTTTAAGGATCAGATTGTTCCTTTGGAGGTGATGGGACCGAATGGAAAGACTTATGTCTTTGATACAGATGAAGGTCCACGCCCCGGAACTACGATTGAAGGGCTTGCCCGGCTGCGTCCTGCTTTTGCAGGTCCCGGCGGTAAAGGAATTGCCACCGCTGGTAATTCCAGTCAGACCAGCTGCGGTGCTTCTGCAACCGTGTTGGCGAGTAAAGCCGTTGTTGACGAGCTTGGGTTGAAGCCGCTGGCAAAACTCCGCGGCTATGCCGTAGGTGCTGGTGATCCCGGTTATTTGGGACCTGCCCAGGTACCTGCCATCAAAGATGCGTTGCGGCAAGCCGGTATTACTCTGGATGATCTAGGTCTCATTGAGTGTAATGAAGCCTTTGCTTCACAGACACTGTATGTTCTTAAGGAAATGAATATCGATCTGGATATCGTAAATGTGAATGGCGGCGCTATTGCCCTTGGCCATCCGCTTGGTGCGACTGGAGCGAAACTTGCCACGCAGCTTATTTATGAAATGAAGAAGCGTGGTGTGAAATGGGGTCTTGAGACTATGTGTATCGGTGGCGGCATGGGTGCTGCCGGCGTATTCGAACTGTGTGACTAGTCACAAAACAGTCGGATAACAAATAGACGAAAGAATAACGGGCTTCGCGATGATTCGCGAAGCCCGTTTTATTTGTGTACGTTAAGGGGTTAGGTTTTACAGTACGGTAAATTGTGCCTGAGAAGATATGGCGGATCTGGAAGTACGTACGGTAGTAACGATTGTATATTGTCCCGGATTAAGATTACTGGGAAGACGGATGGGCTGGGAGCTTACCCAGGTACCATCATCCCGCGTAAAATTGTGGGTGGAGATATCTGCAATCATGCGATCCCCCTGCTTGAGAGAACGCTGTTCGCTGACCTGTATGCCTGCTGCTGCGCCCAGAAGTGCATATTGTATGCTTGCATCTGCCATTTCGCCGGGCCGTACCGTTGCAGGTAATACTTCGGTACGCTCCAAAGTGAGCATTTCACCCTGGACAGGGGTGTAGTTATAGGCAGTTTCTGTTTCAGCTTTACTGCGCATACGCCGTGCCTTAATATCGTGGGCAATAAGTCCGCCTACCCCGCCGATAACTCCGCCAATAGCGGCGCCTTCCAAAGCATGACCGCTTTGAGCGCCAATAATACCGCCTGCTACCGCGCCTAGTCCGGCACCCAATCCCCCTGCCTGTCCATAGGTTTCACAACCGCTGGTTACCAAGCCCAAACACACGGTCAATACCAATGATATCCATAAGGCAGAACGTTTATTCATCATTACTGGTCTCCTGTGCGGCAGTAATACTGCCTCCTTGTTGTTAAATCAAATTCATTCTGTAAGCGCATAGTCTTATATCTTCAGAGATATAGACGATGTACGGAGGTTTTATATTCATTTATCCCGTTACGCAGATAGTATGACATAGTATGCTGTATAGCAGCAAAATTAAAGGAACGTTTTGGTGCAGCGAGGCATTCCTGTTTCATTACGGCAATCGAGCAGGGAATAAAATAGGGGTCAAGCAGGTATACGATAGTATGCCATTTAGGGTTTCAAAGGACTATTTACGGAATATGTTACAATGTGACGCTGTCAATTTACAAAAGAATTGAGGGCGCTCTGTTAACTTTTCCTGATGGGAGTACGTTTTTAAAAGTGCAACATAAACATTCATCTAAATTTGAATCGCTGGACGATAATGCGCTTGCACTTGCTTTTCAATCAGGTGATTTAAGTGCTTTTGATGAGATTGTGAAGCGGTATCAGGGACGTGTGTATGCAGCAGGTTACCGCATTACCGGTAATCGCGAGGATGCGCTTGATGTAGCCCAGGAATCGTTGATGAAGGCGTATAAAAAAATCAACGCCTGGAAGCCTACTGGAACGTTCCTATCCTGGTTACTGCGCTTGACTACCAATACGGCTATAGACCATGTACGCAGCCGCAATCGTCGTCGTCAAGAAAGACTGGATGATGCATTCCGCAACAAAAGCGAAAGGGCGCCTGTCGAACCAACGGTTATTGATACGGAAGATGCCGTATACGCGAACGAGATCGATGCGCGTATACGTGCGTCATTGGTGGTGTTATCACGTATGCAGCGAACTGTGTTTATGTTGCGCCATTTTGAAGGGTTTGCTATTGCTGATATAGCGGCAGATTTAGGATGTAGTGATGGTAGTGTCAAAGTACACCTCTTTCGCGCTGTGAGAAAGCTTCGCAAAGAGTTAGAAGATTTTCGTTTGAATCGGTAGTATAGTTTTGGTGTAGGGACAGCTTACTGTTATCTGTCTGGATTGTTTGTGGATGATGTGGCATAGACAGCTGTAATGGAGTAGTGATTGTTATGTTGGTACATTTTTTTTCCCCGTTGCGCAGGTTACGCTTGTGGCGTATACGCAGGGTTGCAGGTGCGTTGATGGTCAAGGCAGCGTATGAACCGCTTGAGGACAGTGAACGTTTTCTCCTGGAATCTCTTTGCAAAAAA
>JAGLCZ010000008.1 GCA_023145975.1 Candidatus Hydrogenedentota bacterium
ATTGCCGGGCATGCCAAACTTGAAAGCAAAGAACTGGATTTGACCATAGATATCAAGGCGGACCCGTCTGCATTACTTGAAGCACTCAAGGCACGGCAGCAATGATAATACTTCCTGAGATGAAAGTTCCTTCTTCGCATCTTAGAATTGTAAGGAAATACTGTCGTTGAAGCGTCCTTTAAAATACCGTCTTTCTATCATGATGTTCCTGGAATATCTGGTGCCGGGCGCTACTGTGCCGATTTTAAGCTTATACCTCAAAGACTATCTCGATTTTGAGTCCTATCGGGCAGGTATAATTATGGCAATGCCTGCTTTGGCAGCTGTTTTTGCGCCTTTGGCAGCCTCACATATTGCTGACCGTTTTGTGAGTGCTGAGCGGTTACTCGCTTTGTGTCACATGGCTTGTGGAATATTCATGATTATACTGACGCGTGTGGAAACATTCCCTGTTTTCGTGCTGGTGTATACTGCGTATGGGGTATGCTTTACACCGACTCTTGGTTTAACCAATACGGTGGCACTTCACCACATCAAGGATGCACGCCGTGATTTTACCGGTATCCGCATGTGGGGCACTGTAGGATGGGTGGCAGTGGGCTGGGCATTCGGTTATTTCTGGATGCGCGGCGGCGCACCGGGCGCACGGTTACCTCATGCGTTACCGGTGTCGGCATTGGCTTCCCTGGTATTGGCAGGATATGCGTTGACATTCAAGCCTGCACCGCACGGAGGGGCATGTGCATATAAAGCCCCTTACAGTGATGTAATACGGTTATTCTTGCGGCGGGATATGATGCTTCTTTGTTTATTAACGTTTTTGAATAGTGCGTGTCATCAATTCTATTATTTTGGTATGAGTCCCTTTATGAGACAGAGCGGCTTTTCGACGGATTCTATCATGCCCGCTATGAGCATTGGGCAGGCTGCTGAAGTGGTGGTATTGGCTGTTATGGGTTGGTTCCTCATGCGTATCAGTATTAAAGCGGCGATGCTTATCGGTGTTTTAGCACAGGGGCTTCGGATGGTGATGTTTGCATTTGCCGGCAGTCATGCCATTGTAATGGGGGGGATTGTTTTACACGGATTTTGCTTTGCCTTCTTCTTTATTTCCGCCTATCTCTATGTGGAATCTCATAGTTCTCATTCTACCCGTGCCGGGGCGCAGCAGGTGTTGACTATTATGATTGCCGGTATAGGGACTCTTGCCGGTTTTCTGGGCGCGGGCTACACCGCCCAATGGTTAACTGATTCCGCGACTGGACTGGTGGACTACCGAATGTTTTGGCTCGTTCCTGCGGGACTGTGTGCCGTTGTGACGTGTTGGCTTGCTGTGGGATTCCACGAGCTTCCCGTGAAGGAAGGGGATTGATACAAAATATAACGGGAATGGCCGGGTCGTCTTGCTTTTATTTCATATCTCTTTTTCACCGAGGAGCAGTCGCATGACAGCGTTGGCTTGGTGATGTGCGGCGACACCAACCCGGGGTGCCATCAGACCATGACCGGGACGGGCGGCAGATTTTTCATCGCCGCAGATGTAGAGGGTAGGGCGCACCTTTCGAGTCTGTACTTCATTGGCATCACCGTATCCGGCCAGTCCTGATGCGGCAACCACCGGTATATTCGGAAGAT
>JAGLCZ010000080.1 GCA_023145975.1 Candidatus Hydrogenedentota bacterium
ATTCAAGCATGAGCATTTGCATCAGGTAGCAAGTCTCGTCTTTCGAGCTAATTAAGACAATAATGCTTATGTAATGCTGCTTTAACGCTTTATCCTCCAATGCGGCAACTGGATGCGGTAATTCCGCTTCATCGAGTAACGATATTGGTATTGACATTAACTTTTTCCTTCTCTTTCACTATAAATTCCTGTATTTGTATATCTATCCAATTGACAGCCACACGGCTTAATACCTTCGCGGGTCTTGTTGCAGGATAAACCGTGCGATGGAGCCGAGTATTTTTCCGGCCGGGTTGTCGTCGCAGGCTTCCCGGATTTTCTTCTCGGCGAATTTGGCGATTTTATCACGTTGTTTTCGGCGGTGGGTTTCGTAGTAGTGAGGGTTGCGGACGAAGTGGTTCATGGTAGTTTTCTCCTTGCTTTTTGTCCACGAAGGACACGAAAGTCACCAAGTATTTAGATATATGGACAGGCTGCGCCCGCCTGGTTGTGTTAGACGGGCACAGTTGTGGTTTCCTCACCGGAGTAGTATTATTTTGCGTTCTGATTGCTGGAGCGTTATACATGGCTTTACTTTTTATCGCATAGGGTTATGCGCCGACGAGAATTCTGTGGCAAAGCCCGACCCATTGCCGTACCTGGCGGCTTTGGCTGATGCCTGTCTTGCACCAGACAACGAAGTGTTCGCAGTTATTGACAAGCAAATTGTACTTGTGTTCGCCCAGTCGTGTGCGTGCCCGCTGCAGGATTTCTTCGCGGCTGAAGAGGGCAGGACCTTCTTCTTCTTCTTTTTCCTCACCTTCATTATCAGTCTCCATATGCCAGCGGGAAAAGGCGGTGGGTGCGTTGTAATCAAGGATGAAGAACTCTGTTTCGTCACGAAGAAAATACTCGAGGGTGGTCTCCTGAATCTCTGCGTTTTCGGGGTCAATGTCGGATGAGTCGGCCGTGTAGTGGATAACCTGGTTGTCCCCGGCATAGATGCCGTAGTGCTGATAGATGCCCCGGTTTACACCGATGATATCGCCGGGTTCGGGGACGGCCTTGTGGTTATTGCCATTTTTACCACCATCATGCCCGGCAAGGCATGTGCCCTCGAGCAATTCATCCAGTCCATCGAAGATGGTATCTACCATGTCGCAAAAATCGCTGCATATACTCATGCTGCTTTCTCCTGTTTTCGAGCCGGCCCATTCCGGCTGTGTTGTTGCAATAAGTATAGGCGAGAAGCGTTCCATATTCCGGAACGGTGGGGATATTTTCTCTCATGGGGGCGCAAAGGCGCTATGAGGAAAATAAATGTTTGCCACAAAGGGCACAAAAGACACCTCGTGCTTACTCGTAGCGTCGCTGCGGAATTGCGTGAGAAAAAAGTAGTTGAGAGGGTACGCATCAGGCTGTATACTATATGCGGGAGCAAATGATAAAGTGTTCTATGTTTGCTATTAACATTCTGTGTTCTGGAACGGGGATACAGTAGAATTGAGGACATGATGCCAACTAAAAAAGACCCTTATGCAACTGCTGGCCAGAAGGTTATTGGGCTGTATGCGTTGCTGTTATTTTCGGGACGGTCTTATTCGCTGCCACAACTGGCGGGGTTATTTCATTGTTCCAAGCAGACGATTCTGCGCATGATGGAACAGATTGAGATGAACCATCGTCTGGAAATAGAGTCGTGGTTTGAGGGCGGTCGGAAATGGTACCGGGCGCGCCCATTGCGGCAGCGGCCCAATGTAACCCTTTCTGTAGAGGACATCCAGCAACTGCTGCTGTGCCGCGACATGGTGTGGCGATTATTTCCCGAGTCTTTGCAGGAGCAACTGGGCGAAACCATTGCCAAGACCGCGGTATTGCTTCCTGACTATGATGAACGGGGGGACGCTCTGGAATCCATTGCCCATTTTCATCCGAAAGGGGTTGTGGACTATTCGCACTCACAACCAATTCTGGACGCGTTGTTCCGTGCCATCCGAGAACGCCACATTTGCAAGATTGTGTATTGCGCACCAGAGTGGCCCCGTCCAA
>JAGLCZ010000800.1 GCA_023145975.1 Candidatus Hydrogenedentota bacterium
CCGCTGGAGCAGTACGAAATTCTCCAGTGACCGTACCGGGCGTTTTTCCCGTGGGGGCAACAACATATTCGTAACAGGTACCTGCTGACAGTCCCGTCAAAGTGCTTGTATACCAAAGCACACTTGTATTATTGATGATATTACGATCTGTAAGTGTGACCCTGGAAGCTTCAGCAGCATCCCATGCAGGAGCGGAATGGTCATCTTTTTTTCGATAATAGATTTGATATGGGGATTTAGAGGAAGGGGAAGTGCGCCATTGTATTGTCTGAGTATTTTGTGGGTTGTCGCTCCAGGTGAGCACGGTCATATCCGGCGTTTCAGAGGAGGGGTAGGCTGTCTTGCGAAAGGCGTTTATCAAGTGTGCTTCCCGGGCGCGTCCGCGGATAGTGGTCAGTAAACGGTGTCCTTCGAGCGACTCGGGCATTTCTGTTACGACCAGCTCCGACCAGTCAAGATACATACTTGAGCCGAGTGCGAAAGGATGAATTTTCTGTTGTTTGTGTAGTACGGGCATTACGTTGGAAATGGTTAGATTGTCTTTGGCTTGTTGACCCCCTACACCCACAAAATAGTGGGGGCGATGGCGGTCAAAACCATTGATGCCCAGTCCTATATGGCCGGCAGGCATTTCTTTTTGCCAGACTTCGTAGGTATAGACTTCGTTTTTTACTATACCGCCTGTTTTTTCAAAACCACTTTCAGTGAGCCAAAAGGGAACTATTTCCTGTTGGATATCTCGCATGACTGATACGGTAACGGGTATATCTACGTCAAATCCCCAGTATGCAGTCGACAGTATTTCCCGTTGTTCAGCAGTAAGTGTTGAGAGTATTGCTGCATTATCGAGACTGGCTAATTCGTCGTAGCTGCGCCCCTCACAAAGGGATGCCACCAAATCGTCCAGTACAGATTCTATGGGAAAGGGGGCTGCTTGTATCGGGACTGCAAGCAGGGCTATCGTTAAGACTGTACCCAGACGCAACAGTATTTTTCTGGAAAATAGAGACATAATAAATCCTTTTTTTTTAGTCCTGGGATGTATCCTCAGGTTGTGTGTGAATAAAGATATTGATATCGCGCCAGCCTTCATTGTAGAAACGTCGAAATAATACACCGCTCAAAATACAGATAAACAGGGTGGCGCCAATCCATGCGCCAAAAGACTCAAGACCCAGATCGACAGCGAAAAACCATGCTAGCGGCAGGCATACAAAATAGGACATGAAAAAAGTCATGTACATCATCCATCGGGTATCGCCTGCACCGCGTAATGCACCCATACAAACAATGTTTACCGCATCAAATGCTTGAAAACAAGCTGCCAGTATGAGCATCTTGTGTCCCAGCCAGGCAACATCATTATCCGTATTAAAGATATGCTTTATCAAGATTCCGCCGAATAACGCAAAGGTGATCCCCATAAACATCATATAACAGGTTGCAATTTTTATGGCAGTATATACCCGTGATTTCGCCCGTGGAATATCGCGGCGTCCCAGCCACTGACCCACTATGGCGGCAATTCCCTGGTTCAAGCCAAAGGCAGGCATAAAACATACGTGCATAAAACTGAGTGCAATGGTGTTGGCAGCCAGTTGTACTGCACCGAAACGCCCGACAATAAAGGCCACAAAAATCCACCAGTTTGCTACATCCAGAAACATGCTGATGGCTGCCGGTAAACCAACGTGTACCAATTCCCGAATACGATTCCAGTCAAACTGATAGGTGGTGCGCGTGCCGAATTTCCGGTTGAAACGGCTATTTAAAAAGATAGCCAACAGGAGTATACTTTGAAGGGCGATGGCGATTACTGTTGCAACAGCAGCACCAGCGACTCCAAGTTTGGGAAAACCAAAATGACCAAAGATGAGTACGTAGTTCAATAACAGGTTAACTGCATTGCCGACAATGGCGGTATACATGGGAATCCGCGGATGGTCAATGGCCTGAAAAAAACCGACTACCGCCGTGTTGCAGCCAATAAAGAAGTAACTGAACAGGCGAATCTGAAAGTACTGGGTTTCCAGGCGGGTTACTTCCGGGGTATGGTTCATAAGACCGAATATGAAAGGGGTTATCGGCCATAATACTGCCGAAAACAGGATGCCGAGGACGGAGAGATAAATGCCTTGCCAGCAGTAACAGGAGCAGAATTGCGGGGTTCCACGACCGTAGCATTGCGCTACAAAAGTGCTGACTACACTGATAATTCCCATATATAGCGTACACAGGGTAAAGGAGCCGATACCCGCACTTCCAACCGCTGCCAGTGCATCGGTACCTACATGCGAAACCATAACTTTATCAAAGAATTCCATAACCGTATACGACAGCATACCCAGAATAAGCGGTCCGGACATGCCCATTACCTCACGGACACCTGTCCAGCGGGTTTCTTTATTTAACGGTATGGAGGAGGTCATGGTTTAAGCTTAAATATAGGGGGAGAGTGAGTACTTAAAAGAGAAGTATAGCACAGCACTCTCAAATTATTCATCGCAGATAGCATCGATTGATGGTTTTGCTTGACCCCTGTCTATCCTATTGTTACGCTACTTAATGCTTATAATGTGTAGAACGGTTATTTCTATGTATTTTTTCCTACTGTTATGTAGGGAAATGTGCTGGTAAAAATAATTAGTTTTAATGGAATATTGCGTCTGTATGCGATTTTAAGTATCGAAATAGCATTTCTTGCATAGGGTAAAAACTTGACAAATGGCGGGTATATAAAATATCATACCGTTTGGAATGTATCTGTAATTAAAAT
>JAGLCZ010000801.1 GCA_023145975.1 Candidatus Hydrogenedentota bacterium
TTACCTTCTCTATTGAAGGTAATTCGTGGCGTATACACAACGCCAGCAGAGAACCGAGGGGCAAGGTGCGTACAACATCAGGGATTGAGGTAAAGGTACTTTCAAGGATTACTGCCGCCGCCTGTGCCTTTGTTGCCAAATGTGCTGCTGCTGCGCCCCCGAGGGATCTGCCAAAAATGACGATATTGCCTGGAGCGATGCCCCGTGTTTCGGTTAGATACTGCCACATACCCTCTGCATCCGCATAAATCCGATCTTCTGACGGACGTCCTTCGCTGTAGCCATAGCCGCCATAATCATAGGCAAGTACAGAAAATCCCATGTCCCGTAACAATTGGATAGATTCCAGTCGGTCAGCGATATTGCCGGCATTGCCGTGACTGAATAAAACAAACCCACGCGCCCCTTCAAGGGGAATCAGCCAGCCATGCGTTTTTTCTCCTTTTACATCAACATATATATCTTCATAGTCCCAAAGAAAAGGAGCGTCAGCTGGATTTCGGTAAACAGCACTTGTTCGTGGAAATATCAGGTCGTCCTGAAAGAAATAGGCACGTCCCAGTAACAGGATAAATACGAGAGTCAAAAGGATAAGGAGCCACATGGACATTTTCTTTCTCATAGATGAAGTAGTCCTTAACAACCGGCTTCATTAGCCAATATGTTTGTACTAGTCAAAGTGTTTTACCTTGATATATCGGTTTGTTTTTCCTGATTTAAGGATGGCTTCACACAGTGCGATGGCTTCACGCCCCAATTCACCCGGTGTTGGGCTATTCTTTTTTCCCGGCAGCGCATCCACAAAAGCTTGCTGACTGCTTCGCGATTTTTTGGTGCTTTTGGGATAGGCAACCACGGGGACTGCTGTCTTTTTATTTTCCCGTATAAATTCTGTTTTGCCATCGGGCGCAAATCCCATGCGCAGGGTTCCTTTGGAACCATATACTTCAATTAAGCCGCTGGTTGCAGCAGCAGTCCAACTCAGTTCCAGTACGCCTGTTGCCCCGTTCTCAAAGCGCATCAGGGCGCGTGCATTATCCACAACATCTATGGAGGAATCAACGGTATCGGTTACTGCAATGATTTCGGATACCGGTCCTGCAATCCATCTCATGACGTCAGCCATGTGTACTCCAATATCCAGTACAATACCGCCGTCGAATTCTTTTGACACAAACCATTTCGCACCCGGTGACCAGCCAATGTCAGGCGAGGACGAATGAAAGCGCAGGCACCGCACATGACGTACGGTTCCAATTTTCCCGTTTGCAACCATTTCCGCCAATGCAATATAGGGCGGCCAATAATGAAGAGTTTGGTTGATATGCAGTATTTTCTCTGCTTTTTTAGCGGCATTTACCATGCGGGT
>JAGLCZ010000802.1 GCA_023145975.1 Candidatus Hydrogenedentota bacterium
GCCAGCAATGCACCGATAATACCGGACAGCACATCCCCTGAGCCCCCTGTAGCCATTCCTGAATTTCCCGTAGGGCATTGTTTCAACTGCCCATCCGGCGCAGCAATAACCGTATCCGCCCCTTTCAAAACCACTACAACCTGCCATAACGCCGCATATTTTCCGGCAACTTCCACCCGATCCTCTTGAATTTCATGGGTAGTCAATCCCGTGAGACGCGACATCTCACCCGGATGCGGCGTAAACACCATTTCTGAATCATGGGATCGTCTGTCAAGAAGACGCATACGTTTTTCCGCCAGTGCATTCAAAGCATCGGCATCCACCAATAAAGGCAGGGAACACTCCGATACCAATCGACGTATCAAACGTTTGGTGGATGGATGCTGCGAAAGACCCGGTCCAACAACCATGGCAGATTTCCCGGTACTGAAATCATAAATAGATTCCAGGGCTTCGTAGGCAAGGGTACCTTCCTTTGTTGCAGACAATGATACCAGCATGGGCTCCACCAGAGATGCGCTCAAGGGATCGATCATTCCCTCCGGCACACCGGCAGTCACAAGCCCAACCCCTGAACGCATTGCAGCATTACACACCATCTTCACTGCTCCTGCAAAGCCCCGTGATCCTGCCAACACAAACAAATGTCCAAAGGTACCCTTGTGTCCATGGCGAGGACGTTCGGGCAGCATCTCTTTTATTTCCGAAGGTGTCAATAAATCCGGCATTGCCAATACTCCCATGCTATCGCTGATCACGCTGTTAAATTGCCCCGGCACACCCATTCATGAGACCGGTAATCTCATCCAATTCAGTGCTTTCGAGAAAACCAATGGTAAACACATCGATGCAGTCAAGATTCATGGCATATTGAATACATTTTTCTTTTTCGTCTGCGTGCTTGCCTTCGCCCAGTATTTTCATGCCGATGACGCCTTTTCCTGCTTCACGTGCCCCGCGTAAGATGGCACCAATCTCCTCGGGACTGCCATCCATAAGCGTACCAAAGGGATTAATACGGGCAAGTATCACATCTACCCAGTCAAGAGAAGCAGCCGTACGCAAAGCATCTATATTATGGCAGGAAACCCCTTTGGCTTTAATAAGCCCCTTCG
>JAGLCZ010000803.1 GCA_023145975.1 Candidatus Hydrogenedentota bacterium
TTCTGTAAATTCATTCTTGGTTTTCATTTTTTTTTACATTCTAAAGCGGGGGTAGGTACTGTAAAAAATGGGTTATATTTTTTAACTTGGGATATTTTTATGACGGGTAAAGAATTGCTGTTAAATACACTGCGTTGTATTGAGACGCCACGAACTTCCTGGCTGCCCTATGTGGGTGTACATGGTGCAACTGTAATGGGCGTAGGTGCCCGGGAATATCTGGAATCTGCAACGTTGATAGCGCAAGGTCAACAGAAGGCCGCAGATCTTTATCGTGCAGACGGTATCCCGGTCGTTTTTGATCTGCAAATGGAAGCAGAAGCGTTGGGATGTGAATTGGCTTGGCCGGAAGAGGGTCCGCCGTCTGTGGTTTCTCATCCTTTGGGCAGCTGTCGGGATATAGAAAACATGGCGCCCCTTGATTTTTCAAAGGGGCGATTCCCGCTCGTTGCCGAGGCGACGGAAACTTTGGCGGCAGCAATAGGGGATACTGTTGCCTTGTATGGTTTGATTGCGGGACCGTTCACCCTATTGTCCCATTTGCGCGGCAGCGAATTATTTCTTGATATGCTGATGAATCCTGATGACACGCTGGCTGCGATGGACTGGTGTGCTGTGACATCATCCCGTGTGGCAGAATTCTATCTTGATCACGGTGCTGCTGTGGTGGGGATTGTGGATCCCATGATCAGCCAGATTTCGGTGGCGCATTTTGAAGAGTTTGTGAGTAAAGCCATTAGTCGGGTAGCGGACACGGTACATGAACGGGATGCGCTGGCTTCTCTTTTTGTCTGTGGCGATGCCACCCGTAATCTGGAGGCCATGTTCCTGACCCATTGCGATAATCTTTCGGTGGACGAGAATGTTGATTTATCGCTATTACGCGCTCTGGCAAACAAACACAACAAGTCTTATGGCGGTAATATTAAACTGACCATGGCGTTGCTGCTGGGAACACTCGATGATGCCAGGCTGGATGCTATACGCTGTCTGGATGAAGGGGAAGGGACGGGCTTTGTTCTTGCACCCGGGTGTGATCTTCCTTTTGCTACTCCCCCTGCTAATATCAGTGCTGCTGCCGACATGGTGCTTGAACCGGAGGAGCGGGCCCGGGCACGGCAGACTGCGCAAGTGGGCAACATGGATTGGCTTAATGAGGCGGAATTGCCGGATTATGACAAGGAAAAATCAGTCATTCTTGATGTGATTACATTGGATAGTGCTGCCTGTGCACCCTGCCAGTATATGATGGATGTAGCGCGTGCTGCTGTGGAGCGGGCGGGTGTGCCGGTGATCGTTTATGAACACAAGATCAAGCGGCGGGAAGGGATTAGCGTAATGTGTCGTTTGGATGTAAAAAATGTGCCCACGATTTGCGTGGACGGTAAACCCATTTTTATCTCTCTTATCCCCGATATCAATACGTTGGTTGAAACTATCGAAAAACGCTATCGGGAAAAACAGTAAAGTTAGCAGGCTTAATGGTTCCCGCTGAATCTTATTTGGGTTGCCAGCAGTTACCCAGGTTGGGGGGTATGTCAGAGAATCCGTTGCGGAGACCTGCGGTAAGCGTTTCCTGTATGGGTGGGAACATGGGCAGGGTTGGCAGTACTTTGTCTGAAAAGAAATGTGCCGCCACCACACGGGGATCTTCACCGGGCGCAGGATGTGCCTGCTTATCTATTGTGGCTGCGAATGCCAGCTGAATGATATGCCGTGATGTATCCGGGGCGATACTTTCGCAGACAAACAGCAATCGGGCGGGCTGGATTTCGAGGCGGGTTTCCTCCCATAATTCACGGACAAGCGCGTCGTGCAGAGTTTCCCCTTGATCTACGCCGCCACCGGGAAGCAAATAATAGGTCTTATTATTTTTGCGATGTTCTGCGAGTAAAATGGTATTATCACGTATGATAACGGCGGCAACACGAACCCGTGGTCCGTGATCATATCGCAAGTCTGTCATGTATATCCTATCCCTTTTTTCATTTTTTCGGTGCACGGCTTGTGAATGGTAGTATATCATGTCATACAATGGGTTTTATGGAATAGGTATTGGCATGATTGGTGTTGCCAATAATACCTGTTTTTTTTGATCTTAGATTTTTCTATTCTCTCTGGTAATAAAACTTGGGACGATTCAGTATCGAAGGAGTTTGTAATGAGACGCTTGCTGCTCATCTTTGTTTTATCGGTTGTGACAATAGTATTGCCGGTGCAGGCGCAGTTTGAGTTTGGTATGGCTGGACCGGAACTAAACTATAAAAATACGATTGAAACTGATGTTGTTCATGCAAACACATCGTTTCGTGCTGCAGCACATTTTACGTTGAGTTCCGGATGGCACGTAAATTCGAATGCGCCCATGGAAGAATATTTGATTGCTACCGAGTTACGTCTGAAAGAGGTGCCGGGTTTTACGGTGGAAGGGGTGGCATATCCCAGGCACAGTGTGTACACATTTGAGTTTTCACCGGATCAGGAGATGGCGGTATATGGAGAAGTATTTACCATTGGCTTGCTTCTTCATGCCGATGAAACACTTACCCCGGGTTCCTATGAACTTGTCGGTGTGCTGCACTATCAGGCGTGTAACGACAGTATGTGCGCGCCTCCCGGAGATTTGGAAATTGTCTGGACAGTAACGGTGGTAGAGACATCGGCGCCGTTGAAGCAGGTGGCACCGGATTGGTTTATGCAGGTGAATTGGGCGGATGCTGGTGCTGTGTCACCGGAAAGTCTTGTGCCGGTATCATCTTCAGAACGGGTTGTCTCCGACGGCAATTGGCGTGAATTGGTGGAAGAGTTTAATATTGCGGGACTTGGCGGATTTAGTAATACAGCCGGTTTTCTTGAGTTTATTGATAAGGTTGAAGCGGGTAAAACTACAGATGCGTTGGCTGTGTCTCGGCATTGGTGGGTGATGCTGCTTTTGGTGTTGGGTGGCGGGATATTGCTGAATTTGACTCCATGTGTATTGCCGTTGATGCCTATTAATATTGCGATTATCGGCGCAGGGGCACATGCGGGATCACGTCGTCGCGGCTTTGCATTAGGCAGTGCCTATGGCTTGGGTATTGCGCTGGTTTACGGTGCACTGGGTTTACTGGTGGTGCTGGGTATGTCTGCCGCCTTTGGCACTTTGAATTCGACAGCGTGGTTTAACGCCGTTATTGCGCTGCTGTTTGTATTACTTTCCCTTGCTATGTTCGATATTGTTGAAATTGATTTTTCGAAGTATCAGGCAAAGATGGGGCTTCGTGGTAACTCAGGCGGACATTTTCTTGTCGCGCTGGGTATGGGTGCCGTTTCTGCACTGCTTGCAGGTGCTTGTGTTGCGCCTGTGGTGATCTACACCATTCTTCAAGCACAGGATTTATACAGTCAGGGAAAT
>JAGLCZ010000804.1 GCA_023145975.1 Candidatus Hydrogenedentota bacterium
TTCCATTTTTTTGATTAACCAGGTCTTCCACGATAACGCGTACATTATGAAGGGGTTTATTTTGGGAGGGGCGCAAACAGATTTGGAAAGATTCGTATTCGTTTCCCGCCAACGCGATGTGTGCAGTAGGATCAGGAGTGCCTTCAGGGAGGATATTGTCCTCGTGAAATACTTTTTCAAGAGCAGGTGCAAACCATATCGTTGTTTCTCCTGCAATAGCTACCAGTCCGCGCGTTACACGTTGACCACGTTCCAGTAGGTAGGGCGCGTCTGTCCAGGATTCCATGAGCCGTGGCTGCGGTGTACCAACACTAAAGAAGGTATCTATACCGCCATGGGGAGATGCAGTGTCTTCACCCAGAGGGATTACTTTGTCTCCATAATATAATTGCGCCATGAATTCGTAGACCCCATCACCGGGAGGCTGCCAATCCCAGGTGCAGCGGACTAGGTGGGTGGGGGAGACGTTAAAGCGTTTACGCGGCAGTTTCCATACACGCTTATTTTCTGCCACAATACGTCCTTCGATATGTACGTTTTCCATGGGCTTTGTCGCTGTTAGAACAACTGAAAATACTTTTTCAGCGTAGTCTATTTGTGCCGCGATGGCATCATCCGCAAAATCTACGTGCTCAAGTCCGCGTACAACGTTGAGGCGGTACAGGGTGGTCCAGGCTTCGCCGGGTTTCAGCAGGCGGGGTACATAGGCGGTTTGTGTTCCCCGGGGCTTATTCGAATCATCACACAACGTCAAAAAAGAATGGGTATGGTCAGCATGGAAGATGGCACATACCGATTCTTTTTTTTGGGTTTCGGTTACAACCGCCCAGTTTCGTGATGCAGGGAGGTATTCTTCCCGGGTAACATCAATCATTCCTTCAAGCGTTGGAAGGCGCATCATGTTGGCAGTGCTTGCACGGGCTTCATTGCGTACCCAGGGGGAAATCCATTGGGTTTCTTCGCCTTTGTTCTCAATAGTCCAGGTGATACGCATGGACATTTCGTCAGGGAGCGGTTCCATCGTTCGTGTTACCTGTAGTCCTTTAATATTCGGACCATCACAAGTGTATCGGTAGCGTAACATGGGACGCTTCGAGTCCGGATCGACAATTTCCAGACGTTCGTTCAGGCGTCGATTCGGCAGGTAGTAGCTTCCTACACCGAAGCCTTCCTGGAGGAGCCCTTCTTCGCCGGCAAGATTTTCTTCATCGCCCAGAATATGCAATGCACTCAGTACACCGCCTTCATTGGGTGCGAATACCCATTCGAGATAGCGACCTTGAATTTGAATCTCATCGTCTACAACAACCGCCCAGAGACTTTGGCTTATTCCAAAGGCAAGCATCGCGGACAGCATAATAAACGAGCATAGTTTTTTCAATGAGTAATTCATGTGTTTTCTCCGGAAAGATGAAATAGACACCTTTGTATTGATGAGTCAAAATTATAGCATGGGGCGTATTAAAGGTGTATGTTCTTTTGGAAATATACAGTCTGTTGACTTTAATATGTTAAACTAACTGTACTGTTGTAGATACAATACAGTTCTATTATTGATGGCGTATTTTTCTGGATATAGTAACATGGGAATGGTTATATGAACTTTGTGACGGTGGTGGCTCAGGCGGGGGCGGGAGACAAGATAACTGCATTTCCTGTCTGGTCAACTTTTGTGATTTTACTGGTGGTGGTGGTGGAGTTGATTGTAGGCGGTATCTTTCTCAAACGAAAATGGCTTGAGAAGCATGAAGCCCTGCCTCTTCCTGCTGCTTTGGCGATGCTTTTCCTTATGATGTCTCTGTATGTACTGGTAGGTTCTTCTCTCTACTTTTCGGGGTCGGAGCAGCAGCGCCCCCCGATACTATTCTGGACGTTTGTGTTATACATTCCTATTGGAATCCAATACGCCTTGAATGTGGTAAATGCGATTGTGTGGCAGCTGACGAAACACGTGAGTCCTGTGGCTGATAAAATACTTGAATCTCCGGCTTTGGTTCATGCTCAGAAATTGGTGATGGCAGGTCGGATAGATGATGCCGTGACAGCATATACTAGTTATTATGAGCGGGAGGCTCCCGCGTTGGCTGAAGTTGCGCGACTTCTTAAGTCTGAAGGTAAGTTCGACGAGGCGACAGCTATTTATGTGAATCTGGTGAAAAATCATCAAAACGATCGCGTGGCATGGCCGGAGGCGGTTTATACGCTGGGGAAAATATATGAAACACACATGGGAAAAGCAGCGGAGGCGATAAAACTTTATAAACGCTTGCTGGATGAAGCACCGGAAAGTCGTTTCACTCATCTTGCAGGGGCAGATATGGCGCGATTGATGGTTATGGATGCTGGTTTTATCAAGTCGCTTCAGGAAGATGACGATAGTGAAATTCCAGAGGATCCTTTTTACGTACAACACAAACATTTTTTACAGCAACAGGAAAAAGAACAAGATAGTGAGACGAATGAGGAGCAGCAAAAGGTAGAGGGTGAAAAGGATATTCCTGAGGTATTGGAAGATGCAATTGCTGTTTCTGATGATGCTTCGATATCTTCCGGGACCGAGGAGAAAATTTCAGCATTAGATGTCATTATGCGCGGGAAGTCTGGAATCAGAAGCGAGCCAACCTTCCAGGAAAAAAGCGAAGAAAGTACAAAAAACATGGAGGCTGAAGAGGAAGGGGTTTCTCCGGAAAACATTATACCCGGTTCCTCAGAGAAAATAGAGAAGCAGGACTAAAGCAGTTTTTACGGTGTAGATAGGGTAGAAAACAGTTGATAAAATGGAAGAAAACAGGTTTGTTTCAAGTACTTGTATCGGGAGTAATTGTTCCTTTACCGCAGAAACTGAGTTGAGGTAGAGGGTAAAAAGTTTACATTTAAGTTCTTTTTGTATACAATTAACAGTAGTGTCTTATGAAACAGGTGGTAAATGATGCGTTGGCGTGTGCCGATGCTACTGGGAGATGAACGTTTATGAAAGCAGCGATTATAATACTTGCCGTTACCATGGTGTTGGTTGGTGTATCAGCTTATGCCACTCCTCCAACGTATGAAGGACAGTTCGGTAATCCGGAAGAACCTGCCCTGCGCATTATTAAATGGCCCTGGTTGGGATTTAGAAAACTTGTTGTGCGTACCCACGAAGGACTTCAGAGCGGGCTGGAAAAGGAAAGCTTGTCTTCGACTGGATATGAGGGTACTTGTGGTGCTTGGGACGGATCAAAAACTTTTGTAGAGCACACTGCCAGTGGATTGGTATATGCGCCGTTACCCGGGAAAGCGTCTCTTCGCAAAAGCGATACCTATGAAAAACAGGTAATGAGTTTTATTGAAGTTGTGACAAAGCCTGTATGTGAGGAACAAGCAAGTGCAGC
>JAGLCZ010000081.1 GCA_023145975.1 Candidatus Hydrogenedentota bacterium
CGGATACGGCAGAGTTTTATTATCACGACTTGGAGGGGGATGCGCATATGACGTATGTCCCCAATGTAGGGCATGGTATGGGCGGTATTGAAGGTGGCGTTACCTCGTTAGATTATGACAACCCGGTGCGTATGTTACTTGCTTGGTATATGTCTGTGGCACAAGAGAAGCCGTTGCCGGAATTCACCTATACCTTTGAGGAAAACGGGGCAATTCGGGTAGTCGTTGATCCTGCTAATCCGCCTATTAATGCTTATGTTTGGCAGGCAACAGCAGAGGGTGCACGTGATTTCCGTAATCCGAATTTAGGAAATGCGTGGTTTAAGCAGCCCTTGCCCCGGCAGATGGGTGGTGAAACGGGTGCGTATTATGTTACACCAACTATTCTTTCCCCTGATCCCGGTAATTATACCGGTTATTATATTCAGTTGGAGTATGCTAATGAGGCAGAACTTCCAGAGGGAGTTTCGGGTGTCGGGTATACCGTGCCGAACTTGGTATTTTCTACAGGTGTGCGCGTGATTCCTGATGTATATCCCGAATTTACCGGATATTGCGCTAATGAGGATACATTAGAAGATCCTTTTGTTCCCTCAGAAGTTGTGAGTTTCAGCGAACAGAAGATGCCCGTAATTGTGGTATATGGAACGCCCTACGAAATGGGTAATTACTATGGACAGTTACTTGCACCTCAGATTAATGCATTTGTACAGAATTATATTTCCTTTTACCTTGCACAAACAGGTTTTACTACAGGACAATTGGAAGATGCTTGGAGTCTAATAGCACCTTACCTTGATTCACGTATACTTGAAGAAATGCAGGGTATATCGGAAGCAGAGGGTGTAACCGTTTCTCTGCAACAAATCCAGAATGCCCATGCGGCGAATCTTTTTGAGGTATTAGGTTCTAAGACAAGTGCAGGTACTGTGATTTACCGTGAATTGTCGGATTCAAAATCCAGCGCACTTACCGCTTCTTTAAATGCACAATTCTACAAAAACCAATGTGCGGTAGTTTATATCCCTGATGAGGGAATGCCCCATACAGTGCTTACTTATGCAGGACTTACTTTTGGGCGTACCGGCATGAATTTGGGAGGTATTTCTGCGCTTGAAGTTGTTGACTTACCTGTATGGGATGATGAGACGGGTACTTATATTGATCCTTATACGGGCGAACCGGTCGCATTTACAGGACTTGAGCCGAATGCATTGTCCTTGGTGCGAGCAATTCTTTACGATGCGCTTAGTCTTGCTGATGCAGTGGATATGGTCAAGGATGCACCGTTGCAACGTCCCACAACCATGTTGTTGAGTGATGGACGCAATGAAAGACGTGGTGCGCGTTTGAGAATGTATCCGGGAAACCTGGTGCTGGAAGAACGCTATGATTTGGCACGTTCTGATTTTGAAGCTGTGAATGACATGGGGGTTTTGTATGGCGTCAATTCAGTCTTAAAACCTGCCATGCAAACAGCACTTTCAGATATACTGGTTGCTCCAGTGACTTTCGCTGATTTACTGGGAATAGCCAATATGCCGCCTTTCGCCCAGCCGGGAGCAAATGCGATGAATGTTGTTTTAGATGGTATGGGTTTGAATGTCTTTGTTACAGTTGCTCAAGAGGGAGCAGGCGGTGAATACTATGAGGCATCTACAGACAATGTGGAAGACTTCTTTAATATGCAGATGCTGCTGCCGTAAAGAATAGGTATAGAAATAATCTAAATCCCGGAGTAACTAAGTGTTGCTCCGGGATTTTTGTTGTTACTTTAAATCAGGGTACTTTGGACTACTGCCCGGACAGGAAGGTGATAATGTGACTGGCTTCCGGATTCTTGGCGAGT
>JAGLCZ010000082.1 GCA_023145975.1 Candidatus Hydrogenedentota bacterium
TTAAGCCTGATAGAGGAACTTTTTATGAAAGCCGTGTATGTATTGATTTCGCTGAGTTGTATTGTGGTGTTGGTACTTGCTTCGGGTTGTGCAGGGCATCCGAAACCGCCTCGGGGCGCGAAAGCCTTTGAGCGGGATATGGAAGTGGTGGGATACGATGCGGGCAAGAAATCCACTAACTGGAAGCGCAATTGGCGGGGGCAGCCTGTGGTGGCGAGTGGTCCCAACAAAGGGAAGCCGAAAAAAGTAGGTATTACGGCAAGCGGCACCAAGGCGAAACCCGGCACCATTGCTGCCGATACCAATCATTACCCTTTCGGCACCGTGATGTATGTACCGGGCTATGGCTATGGTCGTGTGGAAGATCGGGGTGGTTCCATCAAGGGTCCCGATATTATTGACCTGTTTTTCAAGAGTAGAAAAGAAGCCCTGGAGTGGGGGCGAAAACGGGTGCGCGTTCGGGTTTGGAAGAACTAACAATCAGGAATGGGGGCTGAAAATTGGGGATTGATTATAGGGACGAGCAATATTGGCGGGAGATGTTTGGCGATCGCGGGTTGGATGACGATACCCTCAGAAAATGGTTATCTCTGGTGCGTCGGGAGCGTTTTGCCGCGACCTGGCTGACGGACCGCATGGGTCAGCCCTGGCAGGTGCGTCCCTATCAGCGGGCTTCTCTGGAATCACGGGGAGTACGTAAGGTGCATTGTGATGGGCGGGATGTGGGAAAAACCGCAGAAATTGAGATCATGGCATGTTGGGCAATGGTAGCGTGCCCCGATTCGGAGATGATGATTGCCACCCAGTGCGAGAACCACCTGTTCCCGCTGATGAATCGTCTGGTACGACGTTTTCAGACGACTCCTGCTTTTGCACCTTCTTTGGTCGAGATGCGCCGTTCCCCTTCCTGGCATTTTCGTTTCTCCAATAATTTTGTGCTTTGGGGACGCATTGCGGGGCAGCGCGGCATCAACTTTCAGGGGATGCACGTGGATTGGCAGGTGGTGGATGAGGCGCAGGAGATGACGGAGACCGCCTGGGGCGAATTGTATCAGGCATTAAACGGGGGCGGACGCCGTTGGGTCTACGGGGTGCCCAACGGTTTGCGTAATACCTTCTATCGTATGACCTGTATGCATGATTTTGAGCAGTACAACTGGCGCAGTTCTCTGAACCCGGAGTTTACGGAAGAGAAGGATGCGGAACTGGCGCGTTTATACGGTGGACGCACGGCACCGGGATATATACATCGTGTGCTGGGTCAGCATGGCGAGCCGGCTCATGCCGTGTTTGCCCTGGATGCCTATCTTGCCTGTGTGGACAGGGGCCTGGGCAGTGTCTCCTGTGTATTACGCGAAGGAGATATTTTTACAGCACCGGAAGGAATTGAACCGGGTTCGTATTACCTGGGGTGTGATTTGGGGTATGCCCGTGACCCTTCGGAGTTCATGGTGTACCGCAATGTTTCACCCCATCTTGTGAATGTGCTGCGGATACGTCTGGAAGGGGTGAACTACAGTCGGCAGCAGGAAGTGATAGAAGAGCTTGACCGTGCCTATCATTTTCAGCGGATTGGACTCGATGCCGGGAATAACGGGCGGGCTGTTGCTCATGCGCTTATGGCACAGGGGCATGACTGGTGCAGGAAAGTGGAGGCTATCGAATTTGGTGCCACCCTTGATGTCGCCAGTTTGCCCGACGGACGTTTTGCAAGGCGGCGCGCCAAGGAATTTATGACCGAACTGCTGCAGCGGCGATTGGCGGAACATACGCTGGTGTTACCTCCGGATTCGGATCGGGAAGCGCAATATGCGTCACACACCTACACGGTGAACGCCCGGGGGCAGATCGTTTATGCCAAAGGTGACGATCATATTATTGACGCAGATCGCTGTGCTTTATTGGCGCACTACCTTGATACGCAGGCGCCGGTGGATAGGTCGGGTGTGGCACTGCCCATGGAAGTAGTTTTGTTTTAGAATTCTTCTCTGATCAGTCTGATCCGATTGATCTGACGGATCCTCTATTTCCTATCCCCGAATAAAACGCAGGGTTTCCAGAATAGGGCGCATACATCCCGGTAACGAACGCGGGTCCGGTGCAG
>JAGLCZ010000083.1 GCA_023145975.1 Candidatus Hydrogenedentota bacterium
CACCGTACGCGTCACCTCTGCGGCAACGTTGGACGCACCATCAGTCACGTTGTAGGTAATCACATAAATACCGGGACTGGAGGTGTCTACAGTATCGCCACCCACCACAATACCAACACTAAGATCACCGTCACAGATGTCGGCGGCAGCAGCACCGGCATCGACGTAACTATCCCCGTATTCTACGGTCACAAAACTACTGCCAGTAAGTATGAGAACAGGGTTTCCTGTATCAAGGGGGGTATTCAGAAAAACACAGGAGCCTGCAGCATGCGTCACCGCAACTTCTGCATATACGGTATCCACACCATCGTACACTTCAACCCGGTACAAGTCTTCCATTAGAGCCGTGAAGGGTTCAAAAGTCAGCGTTGATGTCACAGCACCAGCATATACACCAGCATCAAAAGAACCGTCCAATACCATCTCCCAGCCGGGTATACCGTCATTCCAAACTTGCCACTGATACGTGTACACCGTCGTACCTTCGGAAGCAACGGCAATCAGCGTTGTATTTACGCCTTCCCCGACTGAAATGTCGGCGATAGGTGCAAGCATCAAAGCAACACCGGTAACCACATTCACCGTACGCGTCACCTCTGCGGCAGCGTTGGACGCACCATCAGTCACGTTATAGGTAATCACATAAATACCGGGACTAGAGGTGTCTACAGTATCGCCACCCACCACAATACCAACACTAAGATCACCGTCACAAATGTCGGCGGCTGCAGCACCGGCATCCGTGTAAGAAGTATCCTTTTGCACTGTGACTGATGCCGGACCAGTACGGGTAATAACCGGAAATCCTGTATCCAGAGAATTACTCAGAAAATCACTGGAATCCGCCGATGCCAAAGAAGAAATAATACAACATAAGAAAACTAATTTTATTACCACCATACATTCCACAGTATATTTCATAATAAATACTCCCTGCCAGTAAATCTATCGTTTACTCCCTATCACATCTTTGGGCTGCGTAAGCCATGCTTGCGCTATCGTACTTCTTAACCCATAGATACATCTGCTATATCTTAAATTCTACCAATCGGCAATTATCTAACGAGACGAAAACCCATATTGTAATTCGTAAACGTCTGCAGGTTTCCGTCGTTGCGGGTCGCTGAACGGCAGAAATAGCCAGCGCTACTCCAGCCACCGCCCCGAGCGACTCGGGTCGAAGCTCTCGGACTGTTCAGCCAAGCACTACCATCAGTTGGTGCACCCGTGTAATCACTGTGCCAATCGTCCTCGCACCACTCCCACGCATTACCGATCATGTCATATAATCCAAACACGTTCGGCAATTTTCCGCCTACCACATGGGCATAATCTTCTTCCATATTATCCGCAGTACCATCCCACCAAGCATAGTCGTCTATTTCCGTGTAACTCAGGTCATCCCCCCAATAGAAACGCTGCATCGAACCCGCACGACAGGCATATTCCCGCTGCGCCTCACTGGGAAGACACATTGAGGCAACACCCTGACCCGTATTCGTGATATGGATGTTCAACGCAGTAATGAAACTATGTGCATCATCCCATGACACGTATACTACCGGGCTATCCAAATCATCCAATACATAATCCTGCCCTGACCATGGAGTCGTTCCCATCACAGCCTGCCACTGCCCCTTTGTTACCTCATATTTTCCCATATAGAAGTCGCCATTCAACGTTACTGAATGTTGTGTGTCTTCCCTATCAAAACTATCCTGCTCACCCGCATACCTACCCATCATAAAAGTACCTGCAGGAATCTTCACCAGCACTAACGGTACATCGCCGGGTAGTAGGATAGTGATTACTTCATCCATAGCAGTAATACGAACCCCCATATCCGGCCAGCAGACGTCCGGCTGGTCTGCCTGAGCATCCCAAATAATGTGTTTACCAGTGCCGTTGGTGATACCCGTACCGATGTCACCGAAAATCGTGGTCGGAGTAATATCCCACGTACTGCCGTTATCGCTGGAAATGGCCAGTACCACCTTCATGGTAGGCACACCATCTGCCACGTCGTAGTAGATGTCAACCAGTCCGGAACCGTCTGCACGCTGCGCTGCGGTGACATTGGAGACTATCGGTTCGGCACTAGCGGTGAGGGTGGTGCCTGCTGCAACCACGATAAATACCATCAGTGAAATAAAATGCAATAAATCCAATCTAAATAACATCGCTGCATCTCCCTTGATTCCTGCTGCTTTTATGACGGATATCAATCTGTGTATTGTAGTATGGCAAATCTAGATGATTGATGCAAAAAAATGTAAGGAGTAAAAAAGTGAAGGACCGTATTGTGGGCATAAAAATCGTCACAAACGAGCGAAACGAGACAGACTATCGCCCTTTTGTTAAGACCGGTAGGATAAAAGAGATGAATATCCGCCGATGCATTCCTGATGAACTCGTGGATTCCGCCAGCAGTGGACAAAGCTTACTATGACGCATTACTCAAGTGTGAGATACATTCTTTGGACTGCGCAAGCCATGCTTGCGCTTTGTATTTATGTTACATCAATAACCCGGGGCAATAACCGTTACCCAACAGACTATGTGTCAACCTAAGGCGAAAGCACGGATTTCACACTCCAAAATACCAGATATGTACTATTATAGAATATACTATTTTCACCTCATTCCCACATGTAAATATTCCATCTTTTTATTCTAACAACGCACCCCTGTAGAATAAAAATCTCATGCCACGGAATAGATACGAAGAAAAAATCGTTTCCATCTAGTAACACAAACAAAAAGGGATTTTATTATGTCAGACGCCAATCAATTTTCAGCCGATATGACCGTATCAGATGCCATGGAAAAACATCCGAAAGCCGCAGAAGTATTTGCTGCTTTTCATCTGGGCGGCTGTGCCCATTGCCACGTTAATGCCTTTGAAACTGTAGGACAAGTATGCGAAACCTATGGGGTTGAAGTAAAAATGCTGCTCGGAGTACTCGAAGGCCTTTTTGAAGGAGACGAGAAAGCTGACGCGAAAGCCTAATCCGGCAATCTCTTCTGAAAAAAATCTTCTTTGATATAACCACGCCTGTACCAACAACGAAAAACAGAATGACTAGGTGGGGATTTTTCAGCCTGCAGCATTCCTGTCATATAAGGTTTCTTATGTGTACAGCGGAAAACAAAGTTTGAAGCAGAACCCAAAACCGTGTATTATACGGGAAGTGAAAACTATAAATCCTGGGAATCTGTACAAAGGCAAGGGACATTATGGAAGCAAAACAGTCTTTTAGCACATCTGAAGTTGCAAGGTATTGCCACGTAACTGCGGATACCATTCGTAAATGGGCGGAAGCAGGACGATTACGGGTATTTAAAACGCCCGGCGGTCACCGTCGTATCCACCGTGAAGACC
>JAGLCZ010000084.1 GCA_023145975.1 Candidatus Hydrogenedentota bacterium
AAAAAACGTTTAAGAAGGAGAGATTCCATGTTTCTGAAGGTTGCTGGTGTATGCGCCGGTCTGGCGCTTGTAACGGTTTTTCTGCTTGCACGGTATGTGCTGAAGCAGTCCCAGGGCAATGAAAAAATGGCAAACCTATCCGTTGCTATACAAGAGGGTGCCGTGGCATTCCTCAAACGTGAGTATGCGTGGGTATTCTCATTTGTAACGCTGATTTTTGTGTTGTTGTCAGGGATCGGCTTTGTAAAGCCGGAGATTGGTTTGGATTATCAGACGGGTATCGCTTTCGTTTGTGGTGCCTGTGCCAGTGCTTTAGCGGGTATCCTTGGTATGACCATTGCCACGCGTTCTAATTCACGTACGGCGGCAGCAGCGGAAACAGGTGGCGTCAAGGATGCGTTGAATGTTGCTATCAGCGGCGGTGCGGTCATGGGACTTGGTGTAGTCGGTATCGCGTTACTGGGTCTTATTTTTGTATATTGGATGTTTAACGGTGATCCGTCTATTGTGAATGGATACGCCATGGGTGCTTCGCTTGTAGCGCTGTTTGGGCGTGCCGGTGGTGGTATTTTCACCAAGGGTGCTGATATGGGCGCTGATCTTGTCGGTAAGGTAGAAGCAGGTATTCCTGAAGATGATCCCCGTAATCCTGCCGTGATTGCTGACAACGTAGGTGACAATGTGGGCGACGTTGCAGGTCTCGGTGCTGATTTGCTTGAATCCTATGTAGCTTCTATTATTGCTTCTCTGGCAGTCGCCATGAGCATTACTACTGTTGTTGCTGATGGTGGAACCGGCGTTGTGAGCGAATATGTTCGCGCATTTCCCTTCTTTGTTGCCAGCATTGGTATCATTGCCTCTATTATCGGCATCATGTATGTTAAAGTTTTCGCCAAATCAAATCCGCAAAGTGCCTTGATGATGGGTACCTATGTAGCGGCTGGACTTGCCATTGTCGGAGTGCTTGGGTATTCGGCACTGCGTGGTGAAGCGTTTGTGCTTTCTGGTGTGACGTACGGCATGTATAACCCTGCTCTTGCATGTATTATTGGTGTGGTTGCAGGTATGGCTATTGGCTTTACCAGTGAATACTTCACCTCCACTAAATTCAAGCCGGTGCAGAAGCTGGCAGAACGTTGTCAGACCGGTCCTGCGATTGCAGTGACTGAAGGTACTGCTATTGGTATGCAGAGCACGGCATTGCCGGTCTTTGTACTTGCTATTGCTGTGATGTTGGCATATCAGTGTGCCGGTGTGTATGGCGTTGCCATTGCTGCGCTGGGTATGTTGGCGACTACGGGTATGGTCGTTGCTGTTGATGCGTATGGTCCCATTGCTGATAATGCGGGCGGTATTGCTGAAATGGCAGGACTCGATCCTAAAGTACGCGAAATTACCGATAATCTGGATGCCGTAGGTAACACGACTGCCGCCATTGGTAAGGGTTTTGCTATCGGTTCCGCCGCCTTTGCAGCTATCGGTTTACTGAGTGCTTTCCTGCTGACAGTAAACAATACACTGGTAGCACGTGGCGAAGAAGTTTTGAGCGTTGATATTTCTGATCCCAAGATTCTTGCAGGTATACTCATTGGTGCCATGCTTCCCTTCTTTTTCTCTTCCATGCTTTTCCGCGCTGTAGGTCAATGTGCCGACACAATGATTATGGAAGTGCGTCGTCAGTTCCGTGAAATACCGGGATTGAGAGAAGGTAAAGAGGGCGTTGTTCCTGATAGCACGACTTGTGTCAGTATTGCCACCCAGGGTGCTATCAACGGTATGCTGCTTCCAGGAGCTCTTGCAATTTCCTTCCCGATTATTGTTGGGCTTTCGCCTCTTGGTCCTGCGGGGCTTGCAGGCATGTTGGTTGGTGCGATTGCCACGGGCGTGATGCTCGGAATCCAAACTTCTAATTCCGGTGGCGCCATGGATAATGCCAAAAAGTACATTGAAGAAGGTCATTTTGGTGGTAAGAACTCAGACGCTCACAAAGCGGCTGTTGTTGGCGATACGGTGGGTGATCCCCTGAAAGATACCGTTGGTCCTTCCATCAATATCCTGATCAAACTGATGTGCGTGATTTCGCTGGTGCTTGCGCCGTTGTTTATCGGCTAATAGTATCGACATAGAAAAATTGGACGCTGCCAAGACGTTTTAAACGTTTTGGCAGCGTTTTTTATGGGCGGGTATTGTATTGTAAGAATAAATTCCGGCGGCTTGTTGTTTACTCGATGAAGGTATGATAGATAGTACATTCACTTGGGTGATAAAGGAATCAATATGGAGATAGATACTTTAAGACAGCAGGCAAGGGAACTAACCCAAAATTTTTATGATGCCATAGTAACGGGATTGCATCAACCCCCGGATTTTTATAAAATGTTATGGATTGTACATTGGGCAGTAGAATTTTATGGGCAGAAGAAAACACGTGAGGTTCTGGAGGAAATTATGCTTGAGCCTGATTTTGATCCTGTAACAGCGCCTCTTTTTCTGCGTGATGCTTTATTGAAGCAGCAGCCGCAGCAGGATATTTTGGGGAGATGGTTTGAAAAAGCACTTAAAAGTAGTTGATCGTAAATCGGGTATAGAAAAAACGGTTCAGAGTT
>JAGLCZ010000085.1 GCA_023145975.1 Candidatus Hydrogenedentota bacterium
GGACGGTTGATCATGCCTGCCAGACAAAAACGACAGCCATGAGTACATCCCCGCAACACTTCTATACCTACCCCGTCATGAATCATCTGCATATACGGGGTAATCATGCGCTTCGGAAAAGCAGTGTCATTCAGCGACCTGACAAACCGCGCCTTGATTTTAGTATCCATACAAGGAGCAATGCTTCCGTCTTCCCGTGTTTCCACGGAATATAAACACGGCACATACACCCCTTCTATTGCTGCCAATGCCTCCAGCTTACGGCGGCGCGTGGCTGTTTTATGGCGGATCATGCACTGTGCTATTTCCACAATAACCTCTTCGCCATCTCCAACCACAAAAAAGTCTATAAACGGTGCAAGTGGTTCGGGATTATAGGCACCGGGTCCCCCTGCGAATATCAACGGTATCTCTTCGTCCCGCTCCTCCGAAAAAAGAGGAAGCTCTGCCAGTTCCAAAACCTTCAATACATTCACATAGGTCAATTCTGACTGAAGCGTGAATCCGACTGCATCGGCAACTGCCAGCGGCTCCTTCGATTCAAGCATAAACAACGGTAAATTCCGCTTCTTTAACTGCTTCTCCATATCAGGTCCCGGAAGATACGCCCGTTCTGCCCACACGTCTTCCATATCGTTCAGGATGGCGTACAAAATCTGCAGTCCCAGATTACCGAGCCCCAACTCATACAAATCAGGGAATACCAGACTTACCCGAAGCGCTGTCTTTGCCGGGTCTTTAATAACACTATTCCATTCTCCGCCAATATAGCGGGTTGGTTTTTCGACCTGCGGCAGAATACGTTCCAGTTCATTTATATTCATAGGGGTATCCGGATTGGTATCGTGTGAATGATAAAAAAGGCCATAGATTACGGAAGGGGTTTCTGTATTTGATCTATTCGTTCCCCGCAATAATATCATGTAATGCAGGGCAAGACAATAAAAAGTGACCCGTTCACTGCCTGCCGGGCAACAGATAGAAAAGCAGCGTACCCCTTTGATCGTGCAGCTGCCAAAAATTTCCTGTGACCTTGAATTGGTGAATGGTAACGTAGTTTGCGTATAATGGCGGTGTGTAAGGTAAGTTGTCGTGTTCCCGATTTTCGGAGACACCAAGGTAACGCATACAAAAGCAGGAGGAACCATGGCTACAAAAAGAACTATCCTGGTAGTGGATGATGAACCGGATGTGGTTACGCTTCTGGAAACAACACTTACCGGAGAAGGCTTCGGTGTGCATACGGCCTATGACGGCATAGCAGCACTGGATATTTGTAATACTGAAAAGCCGGATCTGGTATTGCTTGACATCATGATGCCGATGATGAGCGGCTATGAAGTGCTGGAGCAGCTCAAAGCCAATCCGCTTACGCAAAACATTCCGGTACTGTGTGTCTCTTCAGCGCATACGCCTGAAGCACGGGCACAATCTTTCAAGTTGGGTGCAGCAGAGATGATTAAGAAACCCTTCTTCCCGAAAGAACTTGTGGCACAGATTCGCCGGCACCTTCCTCCCGATGAGGATATTTATTAAAAGCGTATTGCAGAAATTTCCTGCAGGGAGCTTTATTTCCCATGGCGACCGCCAACAACATAACGCGGGCGTGTTCGGCACTGTTACCGATATATTCAATTTGTGCCGACGAATATTCCCTGAAAAGGAAGGGATGGTATCGGGGGTCAGGGATTGCTGCTGTGTTTACCGCTATTTCTGATTTAAGTAAGTGCCGTCTCGCACGACGGTTCTCACGAATATCTCCTCCAGACTACCTGTATCATATCTCAACAAACGCCGGGCTCCACTCCTGCCGGCGTTATAAATAGAACCTACGTCAAAATTTGCTTTTAAGAGCTATGCAATAAAACGTACAACCCGTATCATTCCGGTTTTTCCTCGACGAGGTACGAGGAGAGAAAAATACCGGAATGACGGTAGAAGACGTCTTCGAACTAAAATCATAGCCGCCTGTTTTTGGGCGGTGTTAAATTATTGCTGCAGCATACAACCGTAAGTATAAGAAGAAAGAAAAGTGATGTCGCCATCAAAACGAAAAAAATTGCCAAGCATAGCCGTTATCGGTCGTCCGAATGTGGGTAAATCAACGTTGTTTAACCGTATCATCGGAAAACAACGGGCTATTGTTCATAATCGGGAAGGTATTACACGGGATCGCTTTATCAATGAAGCAAAATGGGACGATCACGTATTTATGCTGGTGGATACGGGCGGTATCATTGAAAATCCCGTAGATGATATTACGCGCAAGATGCAGGAACAGGTACAGCAGGCCCTTGATGAAGCACGCGTCATTATTTTTGTGCTTGACGGGCAGCAGGAACTAACCCGTATGGATCGGCTGGTATGTGAATCACTGGTACGTACCGGCAAACCTGTAGTGTTGGCAGTAAATAAACTGGATAACCATAACCTTGCCATGAACCGTTATGAGTATTACGAACTGGGGATGGGCGATCCCATAGCGGTATCTGCAAGTCATAACCTCGGTATAGAGGAACTGATGGAATGTGTGGTTTCCCACCTGCCCCCCCCCGCTACGGTAGAAGAAGAGGATGTTTCAGATGATACAGATGAAATCGAAGAAGAGGAGGAAAAAAAACAGCCCATTAAGGTAGCCATTATTGGCCGTCCGAATGTAGGTAAATCCTCTTTCATTAATGCTATTTTGAATGAAGACCGCGCTATTGTATCGGAGACACCGGGTACCACACGGGATGCCATTGATGTGGATTTCAAATGGCGGGATAATGAATATTTGCTGATTGATACGGCAGGAATGCGCCGAAAAGCAGGCATCAAAGATGCAGTCGAACATTACAGCGTTACCCGTTCATTACGTGCCGTGCGCCGTGCTGATGTCTGCTTGATCATGGTTGAAGCAACTGAAGGCTTGACGGAACAGGATAAACGGGTAATCGGCTATACGCTGGAACAAGGATCTGCATTTATCCTGGTATGGACCAAATGGGATCTGGTGGAAGATAAAGCGAAACGCTTCAAAGACCTTGCCGACGAACTTGACCTGCGAATGGGAAAAATACAGTATGCCCCCCAGGTAACCATCAGCAATATAACGCGAAAACGCCTGTTTACCGTATTCGACTATGTGGACCGGATAGCACTGGAATCCAAAAAACGTATCCCTACTGCTGAGGTAAACCGGTTTATAGAAAAAATTAAAGCCAAACATAATCCGCCCAGTCAGAAAGGACGACACGCCAAAATTTTGTATGCAGCGCAAACGAGCGTAAAGCCCACAGAATTCGTGCTGTTTGTAAATCAAACGCGGTTATTCCATTTCAGCTACATGCGGTTTATTGAAAATCAGCTTCGTGCTGCCTACGGATTCGAAGGGGTACCTATCCGTCTTGAGCTGCGTGAAGAAAAACGAAAATCATGACACTATTCATCCCCATTGCCCTGATTTTGTCGTATGTACTGGGTTCAATACCTTCCGGGCTCTGGTTAGGGCTTCGCTTCCGCGGCATAGACATACGCAAAGAAGGAAGCAAAAATATCGGCGCAACCAATACCATGCGTACCCTGGGGAAACTATACGGATTAATTGCCCTTAGCTTTGACATATTCAAAGGGTGGCTGCCTGTTGTGTTAGCCCCCTACGTGCATTCATGGGAGTATCTACCTCTTGCCTGTGGTATAGCCGCGATCCTGGGACATACCTTTTCAATTTTTGTATGGTTTCGCGGCGGTAAGGGAGTGGCTACCAGCACAGGCGTATTCCTCGGATTAGCGCCCCTGCCCACCGCCATAGCGGCTGCCGTGTTCTTTGCAGTAGTCGCAGCAACGCGCATGGTCAGCGCAGGTTCGGTGGCTGCCGCTGCCACTCTGGGCGTTGCCGTATTCTTTGTCGATATCCCCTGGTCGATACGATGGGTTACCCTGGCGGTAGCAGCATTGGTAATCCTTAAGCACCATTCCAATATCCGGCGTATATTGCGACATGAAGAAAACAAACTGTAATTTTTCAGTTGAAATACTTTTCAACAAGACACCTCCCGGATGGCTGTCCATGCCGCGGCCGGGCAGGGTATTCACCCGTCCGGACTACGGTATTGCCCTGCTTGCCGCCCTTGCCGCTTTCTGGCTTTATTACCAAACTCTGGGACCCACCATTACAGGCGAAGACAGTGGTGAATTTATTACTGCAGCATATACCCTGGGCATCCCCCATCCCCCCGGCTATCCGCTCTACTGCCTACTGGGTCACCTTTTCACCTGGCTGCCCCGGGGCGAAATTGCCTGGCGGGTAAACTTGATGTCCGCATGCTTTGGAGCCGGCACGGTGTATATGGTTACGCTTCTGGTGGTATACCTTAGCCGCAACCGCTTTGCCGCACTTACAGCGGCACTGATTCTTGCCTGTTCCCGTGAATTCTGGGCACAATCACTGGTTGCTGATGTATACAGCATGAACGCTTTCTTCTTTGCATTCTGTCTGCTGCTCGTAATGCTTTGGGAAGGCAGTCGGAACAAATCTTTTCTATTCCTATTCGCTTTTATCTTTGGTCTTGCCGTTACCGTACATTACACGTTCATACTGCTTGCACCCGTGTTTGCATTGTATGTATTTTTTTCAAATCTGTTTCCGGGCAAAGATAAAATATCTTCTTCACGACTGACAATAAAAAACTATCTGCTCCTTTGCGCTGTCGCTGTCCTCGGGTTGTTCCCGTTTTTCTATCTGCCCATTCGCTCTCTCAGCAATCCTGCAGTAGACTGGGGCAATCCGGAAACACTCCACAACCTATACCATGTACTACGACGCAGCCAGTTTGAATTTATGTTTCATCAGTACCCCCATAGTCTGGAACGATTTCTCGGGCAAATGATGGTATATGGTCGCTTTTGGTTGGCGAACTTTCAACCCTGGGGCGCAGTGCTGGGTACGGCAGGGTTATTACTGTTGTTACGACGACATTGCCGCTATGGACTGTTACTGCTGGTATCTTCAGTTGTTGTACTGGCAGGATTTACGTATTGGCAAAACTTTGAACAAACCCGCGAATGGTTTTGGGTAATGCGTGTCTTCGCACTTCCTGCCTATGTGGTTACTGCCATCGGTATCGGTATTGCGATTGAAGCCCTCTGGAAACGTCACGGCGTATACACCCTGAGTGCCGTTATGCTGGCACTGTTGTGTGTGTGTGCTTCATTGTATCTGTACTGGGAAGACAACGACAAATCTTCTTATTACTGGACCCGCGACTACGGCATGAACCTATTGGAATCGCTTCCCCCAAACGCCATGTACGTATCCGACTCCGACCATGCCAGCTTCAGTATACTCTACCTGCAGCATGTGCTGGGAATACGTACGGATGTGGAAAGCCTGCGTAAATACGGCTACCTCTCCAGCGATCTCTTCGAAGAAATCCCGGAAGAGCTACGGAAAAAGGCAGGGGAATTTCCAAGACGCCGCTATGAAGCGGAACTCCTTGCAGCGCTTCTCAAACACACCGACCGCCCTCTCTACCTCGCCAAACCCATGGCGTTATCCAGTATCCCCGGAATCCGTTACATCCCTGCAGGACCGGCATTTCAAGTGCTGCGTCCAAACGAAAAGGCTTCAGAACACAACTGCCGACGGAAGCAGCAATGGCATACACTGACAAAAAAAAATACACACAACGATTATACTGCCGATGCCATTCGCTACGAGATCGCCATGATAAAAGCACAGGCAGCGTTTATTACAGCCCGTGATACCGACCCAAAAAATACTGCTGCGAAACAGAAAGAAGCCCTGGCTCATATCGAAGAAGCCCTGCACGCCTATAGTCGTGACTCCGCTGTATTAAACAATGCCGGTGTCGTGTGTGCACGCTATGGTCTGTACCGCCAAGCCCATGATTACTTTTGTGAATCCCTCAATACACTGCCCACACAATCCGATGCACACCATAATCTGGAACGGGTGAAAAAACACCTCACACAAACGACCGCTACGCCGTAGTCTTATAGGGATCGTATGCCGCCAAAGCAATCTCTTCCAACTGCCGGGCAACTGCTTCCGGATGATGCTTTTCCAAAATGGTTTCCCGCGCCTTCGCACCAAGACGGGCACGTAAATTCGGGTTTTCAATAAGCTGCAGCAACGCTGCTGCATACGCGTGAACATCATTATCCGGCACAATCAATCCCGTCTCTTCATGGGTGATGGGATAGGCGGCACTTTCACAGGCAACCACGGCTTTCCCTGCCGCCATAGCGTTCAGCATTTTGATGGGATAACCCGACCAGGAAACCCGGGGTGCAGCAAATACAGCATCCTGTGCCAGGAACCGATACAATGTATCAAAGCCCATAATAGGCGCAATCTCCGCGTCAAGCCCTTTGGCTTTCTCGGCAGTGGCAATGATCAACCGTGTTTCCGGTCTTTTGTTCCGCACCAGTTTCATGGCATCAAAAAGAAGGGGAAGATTTTGGTAGGCATCCAGATTACCTGTGTAAATGACGGGAGGCGTACTGGAGGTATCCAGCGGAGACGGATCAAACCATTGTGCTTCAATAGGCGGCGGTACCACATTCACCTGATCCTGTTCACATCCGCGCACCACCAAATGACCTGCCAAACGCCGATGAGGCGCAATAACCGCATCTGCACGATGGGGAAATCTGCGATCAAGAAAGTTTCCGATTTCTTCGGTAATATTCGGATGATGCAAAAAATAAGGCAGTTCATCCGACATGGCATTGTGCGCAAAATAAATGAGGGGGCGTTTTCGAGTCAATAACGCCGCAAATAATGCTTCGTAGTTATGGGCACACACCACCTGAATATGATGCTTTTCAATAACACGGTGTAACGCATAGGTAAGCGTAATATCCTGAAAAGGTTTCGCAATGGAAGGACCCGGTGCGGTCTTGGTGGCAAAGGGCAGACGCGCCGCACGATGAATACGAAGCCCACTGTGATCGGTACCTACGCCATACCCATAAACCACCAGGTGTACTTCATGACCCGCATGTTGTAAGCACTGCGCCGTGTTGCGCATAAATACCTGACTACCCTGTGGTGCAGGGTAGGGGCAAGCGCCCACCATGGCTATTCTAAGTTTCATTCTTGCTGTCCCGGGTTACACATCACTATTTCCAATTCCAACCCATTCAGTGTACTGCTTTTTCAGGGGGAACGTCCACTTAACAAGAGATTTCTTTCTTATCTCGAGCAAACCATCCAATAAGAACAAATGCATTATAATCAGTCGCCTTTGCCAACAACAAAAAACGCGTCGCACACAAATGGTGTACGACGCGATAATTAGCTGGCGGAGACGACGAGACTCGAACTCGCGACCTCCGGC
>JAGLCZ010000086.1 GCA_023145975.1 Candidatus Hydrogenedentota bacterium
TCTGCTATGATTTCATTTGATGCCGTATAGTTAAGATTTACTGGAACGCGTCCCATAAGTTGTACAGCAAGATTTGCCAGGGCACCGCCTATAGTCGGTGGCATCAGTATGGCAACCATAGGCGTTTTTCCCAGAATAGGCTTGAATTTTCTGGCAAGAACGATTGTTCCGACGAGTGTCTTAAAGAAATTAAGCTTACCAGTCATTACGTCGGCTATGCTTATGCGCCACAGAAAACGTCTTGCTACACTGACAAAACCATATTGCAAAACGGAATATCGATAGTCACGTTCACTATAATTTTCCATATCAAGCTCTTGTACTGCATTGCGAACATGATAAGCTGTTGTATTTTCCGCTACGGTTTCACCGCAACGTACATATATGGGGATAGGGAATTTATTGGGGAAACGCCATTGGACATGACCTTCATGAAAAATATAGAAGAGATTCCATAAACGATTGGTGACTACCGGAATGACGGGTACCTGGGAGTTCCCGGTGATTAGCTTGTAGTCTTGATACCAAGGCAATGTGCAACCATCATGTGTAAATTTCTTCGATCTATTGACACATACCAAATGCCCCTGTGCGATCTTTTCGCGGATGAGGACAGCGGTTTTATTAATAGCTTCTTCATCTCTTTCGTTTACAGGAATGATGTACATGGCGCGTGCGCACCAGCGTAACCAGGGGGTATCAAGCAATTTACTTCCCACAACAAAATAGATTTCACGATCTATGGCTGCCTGCAATACCATAGCATCTACGAAAGATTCATGGTTGCCTATGAGTAACGCACTTCCTTCTTCAGGAATATTGTGGCGGTTTGCGACACGCAGCTTAAATATGGTGCTGGCAAGAATCCACCATATCATGCGCAGCGTCATGCTGGGTTTGAGTATGCATAAGATAAGCCCGATAGCCAAGGCACTGACTGCCATAAATCCGAAAACGCTATACGTAGATAACCCCAGAATTTCCAACAAAAGAAATACAATAGAGGAAAAAGCAATACCTACCCAGGTAAGCATATTTACCGCTGCAATGACACCACCTCTCAATTTTTTTGGTGCGCGTTTCTGGATGGCGGCAGCAAGGGGAATGCCGTACACACCTGCGAAACAGCCAAGCCCCAGAGAAAATACAAGTACAACGAGGTAATGACCACTGGTAGCTTCGGCAAGGCGAACGGCAAGTCCATTGTCACCTCCTGTCAAAGGAATGCTTATTGCACGAAAAACAGGGATGGTGGTGGCACGGTGTATATTTTCCGGAAGTGCTAACAGCACAGAGAAAAATGTCATACCTAACGCTCCGATTGGAACGAGCCCCAACTCCACTTTACCGCGTGATAATGTTCCAGCGAGTAATGCGCCAATTCCCATACCAATAGCAATAATCGCAAGTAAATATGAGGTATGGCTTTCAGAGATTTGCAGGGTATCTTCGGCAAATTTGACAATGTTTTGACGGGCTAATGCGCCAAC
>JAGLCZ010000087.1 GCA_023145975.1 Candidatus Hydrogenedentota bacterium
AAGACAAAAACGAAAACCAGGGTGAAAGCGAAGGCAAAAGCCAAAGCAAAACCCAAAGCAAAAATGAAGACCGGAAAATCAACCAAAAAATAACATACCCGTTTCCCCTAAAATAAGACTGTAATTGTAACAACGTTTGATAGCGGTGTCCCGTGTGTTACCTCTTCAGAAACGAAGCCGGATCACGTGGCAAATACGGGTGCAGCAAGGAATAGTATGGACGTCTCAGATCGCGATATCTTATGGGAGCAGATTCGTTCGGAAGCAGCGGAAGGTGCTTGGAGCGAACCCATGCTCTCAAGTTTTCTGCACGCTACGATTCTGAACCATAAAACCTTTGAGGATGCTCTCGGCTTTCAACTCGCAAGTAAGTTGGAAAGTGTCACCTTGCCCGCACTCTCCCTGCGCGATCTGATTCAAGATGCTTTTAACGCGGCTACCCATCTTGGTGAATATGCACGGGAAGACTTACTCGCCGTTCATGAACGGGATCCGGCATGCAGAAAGTATTCGCAGCCGCTATTGTATTTTAAAGGGTACCTGTCCATACAGGCACAACGAATCGCTCACTATTACTGGCATCAGGACCGCTTGCATCTTGCCTTATTTCTACAAAGCCGTATCTCCGATGTGCTGGGTGTGGATATCCATCCTGCTGCTAGACTCGGCAAAGGTTTTTTTATAGATCATGCCACCGGCATTGTTATCGGCGAAACTGCAGTAGTTGACGAGAATGTATCCATGCTTCACGGAGTCACGTTGGGTGGTACCGGCAAGGAACGCGGTGATCGACACCCGAAAATACGACGGGGAGTTCTAATTTCAACGGGTGCTAAGATATTAGGGAATATCGTAGTAGGTGAAGGGGCGAAGGTTGCCGCAGGCGCCGTGGTGCTGGACGATGTTCCTCCCCATACCACTGTAGCAGGAATGCCCGCCCAACCCGTAGGTGCTACTGCAGCGGAACAGCCTGCCCTTGAAATGAATCATCGTTTTCGGGAAAAGAAACCCTGACCTCACTGTAATCCCGACGGCTGTGACGATAAAAATTAAGACGGTATTCATATAAAATCCAGGGCGGGGACAGTCGCTAAGGAAAGAATTATTGTGACAAAGAAACGAAGTTATTTACCTACATCTCCCTCTTGTTTTGTGTGCGGCGAAAAGAACCATGCCGGATTACAGGGTACTTTTTATGTAGAGGAAGATGTTGTACATATGCCTTTGGACATAAAGAGCCATCATTGCGGATATCCCGAAGTTGTTCATGGCGGCATTGTTGCTGCCGCACTTGATGAGTGTATGGCCTGGGCGGCTACACGTGCCATAGGCCGTATGTGTGTTACCGGCAAGCTAACGATACGCTACCTGGATCGCACCCCCGCTATTGCCGGGCTTCTTGTACGTGCCTCCACAAGCAAGTTCAGTAAACGGCTTGCCTATACCAAAGCAGAACTTGTAGATGGAAATGCTAAAGTTTATGCCCGTGCTACAGGTACCTTCACCCCTATCAGTGTTGAAGAAACCCTCAATATAGATGATAATTTGTTGTATCACGGCAATGAAGAACGTGTCTTTGCTCCTCTACGAGACATTCTCCTGGATAATAACGAACAGGAGTAAGGCAGTGCATTTATGGTAATAACATTACTTTTTCTCCTGGGTGCGACCGTGCTGGATAGCGATAGCAGTGCCTTATTTCTGAGCGCTGATCAGTTGGAACGAACCGAGCTTCACGAAGATGCTGCCCGGCTATTTTGCCAATGTGCCGATCAATCAGAAGTGCTGCGGTCTTATGCCCTCTCCCGTGCCGCCAAAAATTACTATATTGCAGGAAACGACGAAGCGGCGGAATCCCTGTTTCAGCAGGTAGTGGCGACCTATCCCGAAGATCCCTGTATACGTCTTACCTGGAAGCGTATGGGGGATTTTTATTTTCAGCAGGGGCGCGTAGTTGAAGCGCGAAGATATTACAACAAGGTACTTGCAGCATTGAATCCCCTGCCCTGGTTCCTTGATAAACTGGCGTGGAACAATGCCGACTATGCACTGCATCTGTCTGGATATGAAGACGAAGGGTATGTATGGTTTCGACATATTGCGGCAACAACCCTGTATCGTGCGCGACGTGCAAGTGCTGCAAAACGGCTCCTGGAATCCAAAAACGGGGAGGACCGAATTTGGGGCATATACGGCTATGTACGTTCTGGAAAATTGCATACAGCACGCGAAGCACTGAGCAAAGAAGAATCTCTTGTGTTACAAGGTGCTGAAGAAACGGTGTCGCCGTTACTTACCCTGGATGCAACTCTCGGCACAGCACAAACGGATATTTCCGGGACACACAAGCGACTTGCTGCGATTCTTCAACAAAATCAGGACCTTCTATGGGTGCGGGTATGGTTAATGCTGGCAGTACGCGAACAAGCAGGGAGTAAACACTATTCTGCTGCTGAAATGCTGGCGCAGTTACTCTCCAAAAACTTTCCCGATGGGCGGGATGCCGGGGATGTGTACTGGTGGTTTTCCGTACACTACGAAGCCGTTCCGGATAAAGAAGCCGCAAGCCGCATGTATCGCCAATTGGTAGAACGGCATCCCGAACATGTACGTGCGCCCAGGTCCTTACTCTATCTCGCCAACTATACCCGTGATACCGGACATGCGGAAGAGGCGTTTCGCATATACGATAAGCTTGGACATACCTTTCCCGGAGAACGTCTGGCAGCGGAAGGGTTATATCGTGCAGCGGAGTTGGCTGAGCGCATCGGAGATACAGAGCGGCAGCAGGGATACCTGAACAAAGCCGCAGGAGTAGGTCCCGGTCATTTTTATGCACATCGTGCATGTCACAAACTTCGGACACAGTTCGCGGCAATGCCCGGGGGACGCACATTGCATATTTGTGAGGAAGATGATTTTTTACAACCCCTCTCCCTGCCCTTGAAAAAAAACAAAGGCCTGGATTTTCTGATTGCAAAAGACCCGTCCTATCAACGGCTTAACTTTTTTGGTATACACGGCCTTGAGGAAGGGGAATGGGAGGCGTTGGCATGCATAATCGCCACGTCGGATCCCATGAAAAAGATATGGTATCCTGCCATTGCCGAGGCGGGATTTGTACATAC
>JAGLCZ010000088.1 GCA_023145975.1 Candidatus Hydrogenedentota bacterium
GCCAGGATATGGGCTTCTTCAACCGTGGTAATTTCCATACCCGCAATCACTGTAAACAGGTCATCCGCGAAATTGCGGGCAGCTTGCTGTACGGCAAGCACATTTTCGGCACTGTTGTGATCACAGATAGCGATGAGATCGAGATCGGCGGCAAGTGCCGCCAGGACAATAGCACGTGGCGTCATACTGTCATCGGCGCAGGGGGACAAAGCCGAATGAACGTGCAGGTCCGCGGCAACGTTTCTCATGTCTTCTCGCTTCGAAGTCCTAACTCATAGAGTTTTCCGGAAATTTCAAAGGCACCCTTATCAGATACGAGCAGGCAAATGCCTTCTTTGGCAGCTGTTTCCCGTGTGGTTTCGTCCGGTTTGCGACCCAGCGCGAAAATCACGGCGGTTAATGCTGCGTGTACCGATACGGCAATGACATTCAGATGTACTTGTACTGTTATGAGAACACCGCCGTGGGGCGCATGGACCAGCACATCGCTCAACAGATCGGAAGCATATCCCCTTGTGACAGCAGGTATTTTTTCAATATCGATCTCGGGCGTTATATTTTCGAGTTCCAATATGTCGGCAATTTCAGCCAGATTCATGGTGTACTCTCCTTGTCGGCAACAGTCCTGTTAACAGCAGCGTCTCATTATACTGGATCATGACCCGCACTTTCGCGATGCTGTGATCTTATGCCTTCACTATTCCGCGTCCGTTATTCTACGTTATTTTCCCCACCAAAAGAAAACTATCAAAATAGCATAGCCAATCCGGGTGTGGTAAGGGCGGTTTGTACAGCGGAGGCGGCAACAGCGACGCCGGAAATTGTTCGCGGGGATCAGCGGAACGTAACCTTCAGTGTTTTGATTTCGAAAGGACGCATCTCGAAGGAAACGGAATCTTCGTCCAGAGGAACGGTCTGATCCTTTTCTTCCATGAGATTGCAGATACTCACTTTTTTTACAGGACTTGGAAAGCGAACGGTGACGCTGCTGCGTTTTTTTCCCGCTTCGTAGAGTCGGATGATAGCGGCATCTTCGTATTCCGCTTTTTTGACGGCTTCTACAATGATGTTTGAAGGGGACACTTCGCAGAAGAAATTTTCTTCCCGGGGTTCGGGGAGTTCATTTTCAGATTGCGTTTTAATTTTTACCGCAGCAGGCGGCAGATTCAGTGCGTACGCCTCGTGTACTACCGTATCCACCGAGAAATCACCGTTATGCGGCAATAGCGCATAGGTGAAGGTATGGGTACCCTGATCCGTTTCAGGGGCAGGCGTCTGGGGCGAGCGCAGCAGGGTCAGTGAAATCATATCATCCAGCGAATCATGACCATACTTACAGTCGTTGAGTAACGCCACGCCATAGCCCGATTCTGAAACATCAACCCATTTATGGGCACACACTTCAAACTGCGCCTGGTCCCAACTGGTGTTGCTGTGCATGTTGCGTACAGCATGACCAAACTGTATTTCATTGCGCCACGTGTCAGCACAGATATCCACAGCAAAGCCTACCTTCAGCAGGGTATGTTTTTCGTGCCAATCAACTTCTGTACGCCATTCAATACAGCGGCTGTCTGCGTAAAAACGCATATCCTGCCGTAAGGTGGAACGACGTCCCAGACTGTATTCCGAATGGATGGTGATGAACAAGGGACCGTCTTCGGTTACTTCCCGTTTTATGAGCCGCGTTTCATCGCGGATGGTGTCGCGGTAATAGCGATCAATATTCCAGGCATCCCAATACAGAGGCATGTCTTCCGCCGTATAAAGGGTATTCAATGTTTTTCCTGAACGTACCACTTCGCGTGCGGCTTCTTTGTCGAACAGACTTGTAATACGCCCTGCCTTATCAAATTTGACCTGATATAGAGGCGTCTCCAGCGATTTCCCAGTATAGGAAAAAGGCGATAGATCGTTGTTTTCGCGATGCCGCATCGCTACGGTGATTACGCCCAGGGAACACAGGGGTATTTTCAGGGCAAGTCCGTCCGTTGTTTTTTGTGCCGGCAGCGGGGTACCGTTTTCGTCTACAGCACCGTTGAAATCCTTTACTGGAAGTTCGACTACAGGCGACCTGTTCCAGGAAAGGGCATTCCCTATGATCCATTCCTGTCCTTCTGTATCCGGGATGAAACGCTGCGCAAGGGTTTCCAATGCCGCGTCCCGCATCTGAAGCAGGGCTACATACATCGTCTCATATTCCTCTTCAGCAATATCATACACTTCCCTGATGGAGGTGCCCGGTAGAATATCGTGAAACTGATTGGTCAATAATGTACGCCAATGGGCTTCCAGTTCACGGGCTGGGTAGTCAAAGCCATCCGGCAGGGACAAGGTCGCAAAGAACTCCGTTTCCCGTAGGAGCAGTTCCAGTTTCCGATTCCATTTTTTGGTGCGAGCCTGGGCAGTGTAAGTACCCCGGTGATACTCCAGATAGAGTTCGCCTGACCAGCGGGGACGTTCTACAGACTGCTCCCGCAGTTCTTTAAGAAAACGGGATACATTGGTGAACGTCGTTTTCGGGCAGCCTTCCAGATCATTCATGCGCAGGGCGCGTTCGCACATCTCGCGGGACGGACCCCCTCCTCCGTCGCCCCAGCCCACCGAAGTGAGTACGTGATCCTGCAGCTCTTTCTGCTGCACAAAATCCCAGGTTTCCTGCATGATTTCAGGAAGTACATCTGCGTTATAGCTGTTAGTGCGCGTGGTGATATAGGAAGTGAAAATCTCGGTACCGTCCAGTCCGCGCCACCAGAAAGTATCGTAGGGGAAGCGGTTTGTATCGTTACAGTTTATTTTACTGGTAACAAAATTTTCGATATCCGATAGTTTTAATATTTGGGGTAATGCCGCGGCATATCCGAAGACGTCCGGCAGCCAGAGGGTATCGCCTTTGTATCCAAACAGCTCTACAAATTTCTTGCGCCCTTCGAGTAGCTGACGTACCAATGATTCGCCACTGGAAATATTGCAGTCTGCTTCCACCCACATGCCGCCGTTGGGTTCCCAGCGTCCTTCCTTCACCCGCTTCCTGATACGCGTCATCAGCTCGGGATAGTGTCTTTCCACCATGTCATATAATGCCGCCTGAGATTGCTGAAACGTGAGTTTGGGATAGGCATCCATGAGGTTCAGTACCGTACTGAAAGTACGCGCACTTTTTCGGATACTTTCCCGTACCGGCCACAACCAGGCTACATCGATATGGGCATGACCCACAATACCGACTGTAGGCGCCGTGGGACCGTTTTTAAGTTTGAGCAGCGGCGCAATTTGTTTGCGTGCCGCTGTCATCATCGTATTCAGCTCTTTTTCGTCTTGCCACTGCAGCGATATTTTGTCGAGGACCGTGCGTAATACTTCCAGAATACGCACCCGGCGCAACGCATTCTCGTCAAGGATCAATGCCGTGCGATACAACACTTCTGCATCATATAAGAATCCAGTAACCACTTCCCGTTCGACGACTACAGCACTTTCGTGCAGCACTAATGGCGGCGGTGCTTTTGAAATGCCGTTGATATCATGCATAGTTACAGGTTTGGGATCGAAGGTATCCACTGCGTATATGGGATGACCGCAATATGCCTCTACATAAATACTGTATTGTTCGCCGTTCCGTGCCTTGGGACTTAACAACACCTCCTCATGATAGGGATCCATGCCCGCCGCAGGCTGTCTGTTTACAAAGAGGAGCCGCTCTCCCTCGTGACGATGACGATAGTAAATGCGTTGTCCACGAAGTTCTTTGGGAATCTCAATGGTGCCGCGAAACCAGACGGTCCCCCAATGGCTTCCCCGGGACGAACCTATCGGCGCGTCTTTGTAGGGCAGATCTTCCGGCGGGGTTCGAAAATGCTCCCTGGTTTCGGCGGCTTCCAGAGGAACGCTAAAGGCGGTTGCATACCGCCAGTGCGCCATTTTATCAAGTCGTTT
>JAGLCZ010000089.1 GCA_023145975.1 Candidatus Hydrogenedentota bacterium
GAAGGAAAACTCATCGGATCCAATTTACGTTTACTCGAAGAAATTGAAGACCACGATGATGTACAAAATGTATTCTCCAATGTAAATATTACTGATGAGGCCATGGCAGAAGCCATGGGCGACTGAAATGCGTGCGCTGGGACTTGATCCGGGAAGCGCACTCACAGGCTATGGCGTTGTTGAAGGGCGCGGCAATCGGTTATATCACATAGCTCATGGTGTAATACGCACCTCTGCCGCGTTGCCCATGCATAAGCGTCTCCATAAAATATATACAGAAGTTACCGAACTGTTTTCTATCTATCATCCTGATGCAGTGGCAATTGAAAAATTATATTTCAAACAAAATGTATCCACCGGTATTGCAGTAGCACAAGCGCGGGGAATACTATTATTGGCAGCAGCGCAGGCGGATTGTCATGTAGGCGAATTCAGTCCAACAGAAATGAAAGTGGCTGTTACCGGATACGGGCGTGCAGAAAAAAGACAGGTTCAAGAGATGGTCAAGCGATTACTAAATCTTGATGCTTGCCCCAAACCTGATGACGCAGCGGACGGACTTGCTCTTGCCATCTGCCAGATACAAATTGGGATTGTGCAGCAGCGCATTCAAACTTCCAAATAAAAAAGGTTGCGTTTCGAGTTTGAACCTGCAAACCCAATTTTATGAACGAGGCGTTTGCATGTTTCAAACATAGTGTAGTACACTATACGTGATTTAGGCACACGATAATTGTGTATCGGTGTCCGTATAACCATCTCCCATTTTTCCTGTAAAAATATAATTCAGTCTACAGGAGTGCTGTAGTGGGGAGTCCTTTCTCGATCAACCGAAGGAGAGTGTATTTTTATGGCGAAGAAGAGCGTTTATTTCTTTGGCGGCGGTAAAGCCGAAGGCAAAGCAGACATGAAAAACCTGCTCGGCGGCAAAGGTGCTAATCTTGCCGAGATGGCCAGTTTGGGCGTTCCTGTTCCGGCAGGTTTTACTATTACCACTGAAATGTGTACCGAGTATTACGAGAATAAAGGGAAGCTGCCCCAGCACGTTTACGATGCAGCCCAAAAGGCCATGACGAAAACTGAACGGGTCATGAAAAAGAAATTCGGTGATCCGAAAAACCCGCTTCTTCTCTCGGTTCGTTCTGGCGCACGCATGTCCATGCCGGGTATGATGGATACTGTCTTGAATGTTGGATTATGTCCCAAAACGATCCCGGGACTGATAGAAAAAAGCGGTGATGCCCGTTTCGTTTATGACTCTTATCGTCGTCTTATTACAATGTATGCCGATGTGGTCATGGAAAAAGCAGCTGGTATTGAGCCTGCTGATGGCGAAAGTGTGCGCCTGCGTCTCGAACATGCCATGGAAGCCATGAAGAAGGACAAAGGTGTTGAAGAAGACACTGCACTTGACGTTGACGATTTAAAAAAACTGTGTGGTGAATTCAAAAAGATTGTCAAGAAAACACTTGGCAAAGCATTTCCGGATGATCCTGAGAAGCAGCTCTGGGGCGGTGTCAAAGCAGTGTTCCAATCCTGGAACGGTAAACGTGCCATTGCTTACCGCCGTATCGAAGGCATTCCCTATGAATGGGGAACCGCTGTAAATGTGCAAGCCATGGTCTTTGGTAATTTGGGTGATACATCAGCGACGGGTGTTGCCTTTACACGCGACCCGGCTACCGGTCAGAATGTTTTCTATGGTGAATGGCTGATAAATGCACAGGGTGAAGATGTGGTAGCCGGGATCCGTACCCCCTCCCCCATCAATGAGCAAACCAAAAACGAAAGCAATAAACACCTTAAGTCTCTACAAAAAGAATGGCCGAAACTTTATAAACAGTTATATGATATCCGGTGCAAACTTGAAAAGCATTATACCGACATGCAGGATGTTGAGTTCACCATTGAAAGTGGTGTTTTATACATGCTGCAAACTCGCACAGGAAAACGTACCGGTGCAGCCGCTGTGCGCATGGCAGTGGAAATGGTTGCTTCAAAGCTTATTAATAAAGAAACCGCTATCATGCGTGTTAACCCGGAACAATTGGATGAATTATTGCATCCGATGATTAATCCGGCTGAAGAAGAAGTTGCTCCCGTAATAGCGAAAGGATTGCCGGCCGGTCCCGGCGGCGGCGTTGGGCAAGC
>JAGLCZ010000009.1 GCA_023145975.1 Candidatus Hydrogenedentota bacterium
ATCTGGATCTGCGATTTGGCATGGACCTTGTCTGTAAATAACAGCATTTGACCCGCGCAGCAGCGTCTGCGTCGGGAACAACAATAAAGGAGAATATCGTATGGCTGCCGAAGAGAAATTCGAAAGTTTTGGAAAAAATGCCGTTATAAAAGTAGTCGGTGTCGGCGGGGGCGGCGGTAACGCTGTGAACCGTATGATTGAAGCCAAGATGAAGGATGTACAGTTCATTGTAATCAATACAGATGCACAGGATTTAGAAAAGTCACAGGCACCGGTGCGCCTTCAAATTGGACAAAAGGCACTGGGTGCAGGGGCGAGACCTGAAGTAGGAAGGGAAGCCTGTGAGGGGGATCGTGAGCGGGTTCGTGAACTTCTGGCCGGCGGCGATCTGGTTTTTCTGACGTTGGGATTGGGTGGGGGTACGGGAACAGGGGCAGCACCGATCGTTGCTCAGGAGGCGGCAGATACCGGGGCGCTCACCGTAGCAATTGTTACGCTTCCTTTTTATTATGAAGGGGGCGAACGCATGAGTAACGCGCTCAAAGGGCTTGAAGAGTTAGAGAAGTATGTGGATACCCTTATTGTTGTGCCCAACGACCGCATTGCTGAACTGAGCAGTACGGGTACAAGTTTTGTTGATGCATTTCGCTATGGCGATGAGGTCTTACATAATGGTGTGCGCGCTATATCCGAATTAATTACGGTTTCGGGGTTGATCAACCTTGATTTTTCAGATGTCCGAACCGTGATGCAGTCCCGTGGGCGTGCGCTTATGGGGATTGGGGTCGCTGAAGGCGAGGGTCGTGCAGTACGTGCCGCTGAAGAAGCGGTTAACTGCCCCCTTCTTGAGCAGTCAAATATTGAAGGTGCCAAAGGCGTTATTGTTAATGTGCGTGGAGGCAGAGATGTTCGTATGCACGAAGTACAGCAGGCCAACGACTATATAAGAAATAATGTAAACTCCGATGCTACCATTATTACAGGTGCCGTCATTGATGAGGATGAACGTCCTGAGTTTCAGGTTACAGTGATTGCGGCAGGATTCCCGAAAAAAGATGTTTCGGTTTATCTTAATGCCCATAAGGAAGCAGACGCCCGTAAAAAAGTAAATGTTACATTATCCCCTGCCGGCGAAAACAAGAAAAAGGCACCGCAGGGACATCAGGCAGGACAGCAGGACAAGACGGGGCTTCCCCAACCGTCAGGGAAGCCTGCTGCAGCATCAAAGGACGGGGATTTGTTTGATTATGATAAGAAAAAGCCGGATGATTCCCCTTTTATTACAACTTCCATTGATGAACCCGAAGACATAGGTGTTCCTACATTTTTGCGAAGGAGAAATAAAGCGAGGAAA
>JAGLCZ010000090.1 GCA_023145975.1 Candidatus Hydrogenedentota bacterium
CTCTCACATTTTTCTCTCACTGACCAACCTTTTTTCGACTTCTGTACCACCTGATTTTCATCTTGCACAAGCTCGTGCAAAATATTTTTTGCACGAGACCAAATAAAAAAAGAATATCATGCAGCCTCCTTCCTCCTTTGATCCAGATATTCCAAGAAGTAGGTCAAACCTGCCGCACGTTGTTCGTGCATTGAGTACAGCACTTCATCGCGATTGCTATGAAAACGAATCTTGGCTGCAACAAAGAGCAGCTTCAAACGAGCAATCCGTATCGTATGGTCAGGCAAACTGATCTGCTGAGTTGTCTGTACTTCCTTCCCCACTCGCTGCTCATCTGCCGCGTGTCCCGCCAATATCTTCATCCATCGCCATAGATTATAACATAGCATCACGATCTGAAAGAATGCGTGGTGTGCCTGAAAATTCCGTGAGGGGATTGCCAATACACCTTCACGTTGCGCCTCCCCGATTGAATTTTCCACATCCGCTCGCTTATCGTAATCATCGATCACCATGTGAGGGCTCAGCAGATTGTTAGTCACAAACACTCGGTATGTATAGTCTTCACTATCAAACAAATTCAGCTGACGATCTCCCACCTGGTCCTTGTGGATGCGCATGACTACGAACCGACATGCATGTTCCCAACCCATCGGCTGATAAGCACACTCGTTGTATTCATGATCTCCATGTCGATACCAACCATCATCCGGAAATAACGGAGCACAACGTTTGTTGCCGAAGGTAAACGTAAAACCATTGTCCAGGCAAGCTTTTATGCTTTCCCATCCAATGAATTCTCCGTCCCCACGTACATGAACGCGTCGTACACAATCCGGTAACTGACGGCGAAACTGACGAATTTGTCGGGCTACTTCCAGGTTCTTCATTGTCTCTCCGCGACGCTGACTCCCGCATAGATATTCCCGCGTCTCGGATAGGAAACACAACACCGGGCGCAACCCTTTCTTGCCACGATGTTTGGTGTTATGTCCTTTGCGAGCACCTTCGATCTGCCCGTACACTGTACTGACTGTTGTATCAATATCTACCGTTATACTCTCTGGTGCATACTTGCACAAGGCCCAGACCTTTGACCGTAATGGTGCCCCCAATCGCAACAACGAAGCCGATTGGATAATCAACAGAGAGTTCAGATATCTCCAGAATGTGCTGACTACAGGTAATGCTTTTACCTTCAAAATCCCACACAACATCACATCCCCTTTTAAGTAAGCAAAATGCCCTATACGCTGAAACCCGATGAACAGCAACATCAGCAAACCCAAAACCATTCGATAGTTACCCAGTTTTGGCTTCCGCCGTGGTTTTACATAATGCTTCTCAAACTCCTCTTCGAAACCAATTAAGTCTAAAAATTTCACCAGTGCCAGCAAGCCACCAAAAGCTGTTAAACGTTCCGTACATTCTCCATAATTTGTGTTCGCTGTTATTCGGATTGTCCGACTATCAGTGGAGTCTTTTTTCTTCTTTTTTCCTTGCTTCCCCCGCTTTTTACTCCTACCATTGCACTTAACCATCTGGGTTACCTCTGATTGGGTTAAAGGTTTTGGGTTTACCCCATCATACTAACGGTTCCCAGATGGTTTTTTAATCTATATTTTTGTCAATGGTGCAAAATTCAGGTAATAATTTTATTGGAGTAACAATA
>JAGLCZ010000091.1 GCA_023145975.1 Candidatus Hydrogenedentota bacterium
TGGAATCGGATGAATTGAAAGCCATGGGCGTACAATACACAACCAGCACCTCTATGCCTGAATTGCCATAAAATCAGAAAAAACAACCCTATTTGAACGTTGAGAATCACAACAGAATTCTGTATTACACCTCGGGATTACAATACGGAAATCTTATTATCCGCCACTGTACTCTTGTATCAGTGCGTCCGGATATGCCAATTTCAGTTTGCGGTATACAACCCTGATTTCTCCCATGAAAGGATTACATTTCATGTGCCCGGGAATTGTATGTACTGCCTCTCCATTAGATTTTGCAAAAACAAGCCACGGATAACCTTTGCATTTGTACTTGTTATACACAGCCTTATCTTCGAAAACCTGCACACATACAAAGGGTTCCAGCAATGCCTCTATATTTTTTTCGGTAAGTGTATTCTGTTCCATCTTACGACACCAGCCGCACCAGTCTGATGTCATCATGATAAGCATGGGTTTACTTTGTGTCGTAGCCTGTTGTATTGCCTCATCGTAATTTTTCAGCCAGCCCTTCAATTTTCTGGGGGCCGATGGTTCAGATTTTGGACGTAAACTTTGTTGTACAGGATTTTTCTTATAATGATGATACTTGTTAATAGTATTTTTTGCTGCCTCATTAAGCATATCCAACTCCGGCATTATGGCAGCCAGCGTAATAAGTACAATAAAAATGCTGAACTTGCTTACTGCCCGTAATTCACCACCCTGCCCCAGCAGTTTGTTCTTCGGGAAATACATCTGAACCAGTCTCAAAATACAAGCGATAATTGCAGGAACAAGCAGCGATGTAGCCATCGCCAGTATCCACCACGGGAAGTAATAACCGGAAATATAGACACGCCTTGTTCCAAACAGAAAACACCCCTTCCCGCAGTATAGAAAAAGATACCATATCCATACTACCCCCACAAGAGAAATTGCAATAAATATAAGATAACCAAGTCTGGAAAAAATTTCTTTCATAACCCCTCCTTTCAGAATCTCTATTCTGATTTAGTTATTCTATCTCCATTGTTCTTTGTTAAAATATATAAACGATTTTTTAGGAAGAGCAAAAAAGGTGCCAAATACAACTAATTTTTCATATCATGCTGCTATTATTAGCGCAATGAAAGATGTCGGCTTGCGGGAGCTGCCTTCAGAAAAATGATCTAAAGTAGCACCGTGACAAAAAATGATCAATTCATCCGGATTTTGTCATTACCCAAACCACGGTGAGATATGCCGCTCGTGTCCAAATTAAACTTTGGAATGGGAACCCGCAAAGAATGAATTTTCTGCTGCAAAAAACTTAAAGCACTGCGGCAGTAATGTTAGGAGTTAACTCAATGGGGTTAGTGTAAACCCAGGGTGTCCATTCGCCCAGGATATCGAGTTCCGCTTCCACGCGATACTTGCCGGATCGGGTCGGCTGCCAGTCTACAAGTGTGCCTACAGTTTGATAGACCTCCTCCCCATGCCGTTTAATGGTAATACGACAGCGCTGGGGCGAAGAAATTACAAGCCAGGCATCCTCTGTAAAAACAATATCCTCTCCCATGATCCCCGTCTGCTCTTCATTCCGTGCCATGAACACAAAGTCGGAACTATCTGCAAGCATGTCGAAACCAATATAAACACGCCCCTTCTCAAAAGCATCAAGTATCGCCTCTTCGGTAAGTGCTGAAGCGTAAACATGGGTTGCCACATAGTTAATCATGAGTTCATACGGGTCTATCTGAATCCGGAAGGCTTCTTTGTTCTCTTCCAATGGTCCCGTAAGTATGCGTAACAAAAATCGGGTGAAGATATTCAGATCATATTCCTGTACTTTTTTACCAGTGGATCTATATATCTCAAGAGTATCTTTATCCGTGTATAAACCATATATCCCCACGTTTTGATGACAATCGTTTCCCGCTATACCCACCATCTTTTTGGAAATACTCATTTCATCCCAATGTGCCAGCACCTCGGTATTCCGATCAAAGATGAGCCGGATCGTTTGTTCCGGATATTTCCTAAAGTTGAGGAGAATATCCGGAAAAAATTCTTTTAGATTCTCATCCTTAATATCTGCGTGGGTATTATATATTTCCATACCACAAATCTGTGGAAGATTCCAGTCACGCGGCTCTTCCGGATGGGCTATAAATAATAAGCCGCCCAAAGATTCTATTTCCTCGGCGAGTGATTCCGGATCTTTGGGACAAGCCAACACCGTATCATAGGGTAACCGCCACGGCATGAAACCCCGCTTCATTTCAAATCCCGGAATAAAGAGTTTCCCGTCATGGAGACCACGCCATTGTGCCCCATAGTCCGCAATATCACCGGGAAGGCAATGGTCTGACATGGCAATAAAATCACGGTCTGTTGCTTTCAGAACCTGAAGGATATGCTCGAAAGGCACTTCCGAATCGTGGGACAAGAAAGAGTGATCATGGGCACTTCCACGATAGTGGTTCCAGGGAATCGAATAGGGAATATCGATTTCGACCCGTTCTGCCCGAATAGATTCCCAAGCAGAAACTTGTTGTGGAAATACAAAGAAATGGTTATAAATTGCACCATGGAAGAAAAACAGGAATACGGAAA
>JAGLCZ010000092.1 GCA_023145975.1 Candidatus Hydrogenedentota bacterium
TCATCATCGACGATGCAAAGCGCATAATTGATCGCCTTCGCTAAGCAATCCAATATTTACCATAACCCCGAATTTCAATATCGCTTTTGCAGAAACGACGATATCACAACCGATGCTCCCCATTTTTGACGGACAAGGACAGTCCCGCTCCTCCCATTGGTAACGCTGAAGACAGGAATAGTCCCGCGCTCGCTTCGTTCGTTTGGGACAGTCCCGGTTCACTGAACACTCCCCACCACTGGCTCGTGCCCAAATTGAATTTGGGCACGCACTCTCTCTTGAAGTTGTACTTCCTCTTCCTTCTGGAAAGCTCAGTATCTATATGTTTACGATGCACACTGCGAAGGCGCCGTAGGGGCCGGGATTAAGTTTTTTACTGATACAGACAGGACTTTTCGTTATAACAGTTGGAACGCAGGAACGCTTGATGTGTATCATAAATAACATTGATATGAATAAATAAAGGAGTATCCTGATGAAAGTAACCCGACGCGATTTCGTAAAAACAGGGGCAGCAATGGCGTATGCCGGTGTCGCCCTGCCGGCAGCACAGGCAATAAACACAAAAACCGGCAGTGCCACAAATAACGAAATAAACATATTGCTTATCCATGCCGATCAGCATCGCATGGAATGCCTTGGCGCATACGGAAACCCCGACATCCGCACACCGCATATTGATGGATTGGCAAAAGAAGGTATTCGTTATGAAAACAGCTTCTGTCCGTATCCCGTCTGTACGCCGTCACGGTATTCTCTGCTCAGCGGGCAATATGTCCATGACCATTGCGGCTGGACAAATCACTGCACGCTCTCCCCGGAAATCGCCACCTTTCCAAAGATATTACGGGATGCCGGTTATACAACCCGTGCCATAGGAAAGATGCACTTTACCCCCACCTACCTTGATGTGGGTTTCGATACTATGACCCTCGCGGAACAGGATGGTCCCGGACGATGGGATGACGACTATCACCGGGAACTGATGGCAGCAGGACTGGTGGATGTAAATGATTTGGAGGATCAAGTTCGGGAATACCGCCGTCATGCCCGCCCCGAGTACTGGGAAACGTTCGGTGCCCTGCCGTCGAATCTTCCGGAGAAATGGCATACCACTTCCTGGGTAGGTACTCATGCCGCAGCCGCATTGGAAAACTGGAACGGAAACGGTAACCTGCTCATGACAGGTTTCGTCAAACCGCACCATCCCTTCGAACCGCCTGCAAGTC
>JAGLCZ010000093.1 GCA_023145975.1 Candidatus Hydrogenedentota bacterium
ACTGTGTCGCATCCAATCCGCTTGTCATAGAATCTCCTTGTACCATCATTCCCCTATAAAAAAACTTCGCCTCCCCGCACAGACTGTACCATATTTTATAGAAGTATATCGAACGATATCTATAATTATTTGAAGTTGGGCTCTCTTATGAACCACAATAACAAGCGGTTGAAAACAGGTCAAAATCAGAAAAGTGTAATTTAACTATGGTGCATACGGCAATGCGTTACCGAATTGCCAAACACTATGAAAAGGAGGAGAAAAATGGTCGGACTCGCCACGGCACTGGCACTGGTAATCAGCATTAACAGCAATGAAATTATCCTGCGTGCAGCGGAGGAGCCGGTATTCATTTATCGCTATACCGATACACCAAGAAAACCTTATTTGATGGAGTGGTATACGCCTAATGGAGTAAATGTATTGCGGGATGCCCCCCATGACCATCTGCACCATCACGGGATGATGTATGCGATCACTGTTGATGGTGTCAATTACTGGGAAGAATCTGATACAGGCGGTTACCAGATACATCAGAAAATCAGCACTGTACACGCTGCACCGGATGCAGATACCCCCGGCGTTGGTTTTCAGGAAGTATTGTTATTGCAGGGTTCCGAATTTTCAGAGCCCGTTCTTAAGGAAGAACGCAGCATTTATCATTCCCCGCTATCCAATGGCAGGGTACGCGTACTGACCTGGAAATCCTCCCTGCAAACAGCATCGGATAAGGAAGGAACGGTAGCGAAGATTTCCGGGACGGTATATCATGGACTCGGTATGCGGTTCCCCGAATTTATGGACCATTCAGGTACGTTTATTATGGCGGATGACGAAACCGACGTTTTTGAAGAGGGTCCACATGCATTTGCCCAGGCCTCCTGGTGCGCCTATACCGTAGAAGACGAGGAAACCCCGATAACGGTGGCCATGTTTAATTGCCCGGATAACCCCCGCCCCACGCTATGGTTCACGATGCTCAATCCCTTTTCCTACCTTTCAGCGACACAAGACCTTAACCGTAAACCCATGAATTTGAAAGCAGGAGAAGTACTGAGTCTGTGCTACGGTATTGCAGCATGGGACGCTGTTGTTGATAAATCGGAAATTGAAGTGCTATATTCTGCATGGTTGCATTCCTTGAAAAAATGACCACTAACCCAAGCTAAAAAGGAAATCTCTAATGTCCAGTAACAAGAAAATGACACGACGAAGCTTCCTGGGAAATACTGCGGCTACCGGTGCCGTTGCCGCAGGTATTATGACCGCCTCACGACATGCCGTTGCCGCCAATGATCGCCTCGGTGTAGGCGTAATCGGTACTGGCGGACGCGGCAACAGCCACCTGCAAACCCTCAAGTACATACAGGACAATGATAAAACCATTGAGATTCGTGCGGTGTGCGATATATACCGTCCGCGCATGCAGCGCGCGGCAGAAGAATATGGTGCAACCGGCTACATGGATCACAAGGAATTACTGGCAGACCCGGCAGTGGATATTGTTACCATTGCTACACCTGACCACCACCACGGCTATCAGGCACTGGATGCCAT
>JAGLCZ010000094.1 GCA_023145975.1 Candidatus Hydrogenedentota bacterium
AAATATGGCGTTGATGTTCAAATGGATGATGGCACGAAGGCCCTAACCGGTACCATCCTGGCAATGACCACCCTGGTTGTAACCGATGGCTCCGGTATGCCCGTTGGTAGTGCGCTTGGTCTGACCTTACTTGCCGGTGCTTGTGCTCTTGCTGGTGCTGTAGGCATCCGTCGCCGCAAATAATAGTTACTACTATTTGAAAATTTAACTGTATCTCTTATGAGAGGACGCACATTGAATGTGCGTCCTCTCTTTTTTGATAAAATACCTTGATGTCACAGATTACCTCAAAAGAATGCTGGAACCTTGACTGTTGCAGCGCAGACTTCCAGCCTGCATCAAATTCCTTTTTCCAATACAAGTTTAACGCGAAGACGCCTTCTGCTCATTCCCAAATTCCTATTTGGGAATGCACTCTCTATTGAAGTTCTACTTCCTCTTTTGCCTCCTTATAAAAAGGGTACAAAGTAGAACTTTTTCACAGTTATCCCATAGGATTTCTCCTGAAACCCGTTATTTTATTGGGTTTTAGAACGTAATTCTCTAAAAATAGTTCTCACGGCACCCCATAGACATCTCAACATATGTAAATATCTTACTTTTCAGTACTTACACAAATTTCTATGGAACGGCTGTGGAACTTTTGAACAATTGGGTTCCCAAATTATCATTCTTGTCATTACCCACAAATATTGGACTGCCGTTATGTACCGGACAAATGTATATTTTATGCTGAAATGCCCCGAAGGGGCTATATAACACAGCCCAAGGTTGCGGTACCCCGCTACCTTGGGGAAACAAGCGCCCCATCACCTGTTTACCCCAACGGGGTTACGTACATAAGGGTTCGAATATATGAAAAAACGATGTAACTCCGTTGGAGTAATAAATTTGGGGATATCCTGTATACCCCCGGTAGCGGGGTACCGCAACCTGGGGCTGGGATATGAAATCCCGTTGGGATTTTGAATGCCAAATACCGATCCTATCCAACAGAAAAGATGTGGGTAATTCGTCATTGCGAACACAGTGCGGCAATCTGGTATTACACGATGGTCTTCCGA
>JAGLCZ010000095.1 GCA_023145975.1 Candidatus Hydrogenedentota bacterium
GAAGCAGTACGTCGTGATAAGGCCGATGGTGTTATCTTTCTACTTACCAACTTTTGTGATCCCGTAGCCTTTGATTTCGTACCGCTCAAAAAATCCCTTGAAGAAGCAGACATTCCTGCACTCTCCCTGTCTGTAGAACAGCATCGTGAACCACCGGAACAATTGCGAACACGCGTAGAGGCTTTTGTAGAAATGCTGCAGGAGGACGGGGTATGAGCAGTGACCCAATTTTCGCCGGCGTAGACATAGGAAGCGCCACTGCCAAAGCAGTATTACTTGATGGTTCCAGTACGATTTTGGGAACATCAATCATTGCCAGCGGCGGTAATCTGGCAGATGCAGCACAACGTTGTCTGGCTTTGGCAGCGGAAGAAGCGGGGGTGCTGCCGGACGCATGCACGGCAGTCGTGGCAACAGGATACGGGCGGGAGCGGGTAGCGGTTCGCAGTCGTTCTGTCACAGAAATCACCTGCCATGCACGTGGTGCTTTGGCGATGTTTCCCGAGGTACGATCTGTAGTGGATATTGGCGGGCAGGATTCCAAGGCGATTGCACTGGATGAACGCGGCCGTGTAGTACGTTTTGAGATGAATGATAAGTGTGCCGCAGGTACAGGGCGTTTTCTGGAGGTGATGGCACGCCTTCTTGAAATTGAATTGGATGAATTTGGCGGACGCGCCATGCATGCCGTGTCACCGGTAACCATTTCTTCCACCTGCACCGTATTCGCAGAAAGCGAAGTGATCTCGCACCTGGCACGTAATGAGAATATTGATGACATTATTGCAGGATTATGCAGTTCTATTGCTTCGCGGGTATACGGACTGACCTCCCGTGCACGGCTTAGCGCACCCACTATCATGACCGGCGGTGTAGCCCGCAATAAGGGTGTGGTCAAGGCTATGGAAGTCCGTCTTGGCGCTCCTATACGCACACCGGAAAATCCACAAATCGTTGGTGCTTATGGTGCTGCACTCATTGCGATGAATCAGCCTGCTTCCTGACGCGCCGCCCCCATCTTATCACGAATATCCTGCCAATCCGGACGCTCAAGCAATACCCGCTGATACTCGCGTAATGCCGACGCAGCATCCCCGTTTTTCATAAACATATCTCCCAGCACTGCACGTACCCGAAGGTTTTCCGGTTCCAGACGCAACGCTGCTTTAAGTGCGCCAATGGCTTCCTCTGTACGTTTTTCCCGTCCGTAGAGTCGTCCCAGATTTAGCAAAATATTCGCATTGCCGGGGTCCAGGGCACGGGCATTGTCATAGGCTTCGATAGCTTTTTGGATTTGACCTGTACGGGTGAGCAAATCGCCGTAATTATTCCACGCCAATGAAAATTCAGGGTAAAGTTCCAGGGCGCGTTTATAATGTGTTTCCGCTTCTTCCGTATTCCCCCGTGCAAACAGGGCATCGGCAAACCCGCAGTGCGCCCCGGCATCATCCGGAAGAAGTTTGAGTGCCTGTTCAAAACGACTCAAAGCCTCGGTTGTGTTTCCCTGTCGCATCAATAAAAAGGCAAATTGCTTTAATGCACCCCCGTGATTGGGTACCAGTTGAAGTGCCGCCTTATACTGTGTCCGGGCTTGATCCAGTTTGCCCTGCAGGGTGAGCACATCGCCCAAACCGACATGGGCATCGGCATCGTCCGGTTTTAATGCTATTGCCCGTTCAAATAAGGGCTTTGCCTCCTCGGCACGTTTCATATCAATCAATAAAAAACCAAGATTTTTGGGTGTATTTGGATTTGCCGAATCATATTCCAAAGCGGCACGATACTGTTGGAGGGCTTCCTCTTTTTTTCCGTTCCTACGCAGTAATCCTGCAAGGTTATGATGTGCCAATGCCAGATACGGGTCGGACTCAATAGCGTGACGAAAATGGGTGATTGCTTCTTCCTCTTCCCCGCGTGACTCGAGGAGAAGTCCAAGATTCAGGTGGGCGCGGGCATGATTTGGATTCAAGCGCAATACAGTTCG
>JAGLCZ010000096.1 GCA_023145975.1 Candidatus Hydrogenedentota bacterium
GTTTCATATCCCGCGAAGAATCCAGTAATAATTACACTGAGAAGGAATATAAGGATTGCCCAAATTAGCATTATTGTTCACCTTCCTTTTGATCGATTATAACTTCTATTTTCTGGGTCAAAATACTGGTAACTCGTTTTTCATTTACCTCTTCAATTGTAAAATGAATACCTTTGTAATCGAGGGTGTCTCCAGGTTCCAGAATTTTATCTGACTGTTCCATGAGAAACCCACTAATCGTAGTATGTTCGTTGTCTTCAGTTTCTATCTCCATTTTTTCCTCAAATTCATCTAAAGGGAAATTCCCTGCAATGCGGTATCGATTCTTACCCAGTTGAGTAAAGAAGGGGCGGTCTGTGTTGTCTTCTTCACCAATATCACCGACAACTTCGCGTAGCGCGTCCTGTAGTGTAACCAATCCCTCTGTACCGCCATATTCATCTACAGCAATGATGATATGTGTGCGCAACCGCTGCGCCATCTTAACAAAGTCTGCTACAGTCATCGTTATTGGCGTAAAATGGGGTTTTCGCATAAATTCTGAAACAGGCTTTTCTGACGTGCCCTGTTCTGTAACTGCAAGAAGATCTTTTGCAAATAATATGCCGGTAATGTGGTCCAAATCATCGCGATATACCGGCATACGGGCGAACTCATGCTCGCGTACTATTTCAAGGGCTTCTTTCGCGGTGGCGGATTCCTTCAATGCCACAATATCCGGCCGAGGCACTAAAACCTCCTGTATTGTGATGTCTCCGAACTCAAGAATGCCCTGGATCATATGCCGTTCATCTTCTTCGATGACGCCGGATGCTTCTCCGTCAGAAAGCAGAGTGATAAATTCATCATCCGTGAGAAAGGGGGCAGGGGATACCTGGCTTAGCCGTGTAATCTTAAACAGAAATCCAACGAGGGTCATTATTGCGCGTCGGAAAGGCGATATTAATATATCAATACAAAAGAGAGGGAGAGCGGCTGTAACGGCGAAAGCATGTGGTTTGCTTGTTGCAAATACTTTTGGCAGTATTTCACAGAAAAACATTAGTGCCATGGTGGTGATAACCACGGAAGCCATATAGGATTTTGTTGTGGAGAAGGCCAGTGAATACTTGAATACTTTAGCTACAGGCTCTGCAAAAGCAATACTCAGAAAAACGTTAACAACATTGTTGCCCATGAGAATAGTTGCAAGCAGGCTTCCTGGGCGTTTCATCATGCGTGCAACCAGCACTGCTTGAAAATGACCAGACTCCCGCATGGAGCGCAACTGTATTTTGTTGAGGGATAAGAAAGCAACTTCGCTTGCAGAAAAGAAGAAGGAGAACAGCGCAAGGATCAGGGAAAAAATCAGGATCGTCGGCGTAAGTATTGTATACCAAGGAACAAGTGCTCCAGCTACGTACTCTCCAGTTTCCGGCAAGGGTAACTCCGCAGCGGAAGCACGATATACAAAAATCCCTATACAGCCCCATAAGGCACACCATACCAGGGTGAAAACATATTTTCGACTACATATTCGGGACGGCTCACCGCCAGGGTCGTCTTCCAAGAAAGTACAACGCTCCTCTGAATGCATAATTATAGTTCAAACTACTTAATTCCCCTAGTATATCACGAATGCCAAGCATCTTCTACTTCTATGTCAAGATATTGGGCTTGTTTTTTCAGCATGATATTTTGGTCGGACTGCTTTGTATGGGTGTGACCCAACAAGTGGAGTAGGCCATGACAAAATAACAATCGCATTTCGTCGCCCATAGCAACTCGCTCCCCCTTACAGAAGCGCTGTACCGTTTCCAAAGAAATGACAATATCTCCCAGAATATTTAGTCCCGTGCTGACTGGGGTCTCCTGTTGAAATGAAAGGACATCCGTAGATTTATTTTTGCCGCGATAGTGTTGATTCAATTCCTGGATAAAAGGATCATCACAAAAGAGGACACTCAGTTCAATATCTTCTTGCACTTCTTCACCAAAGCATATTTTCTGTGCAAGTGAGTGAAGAGTTCTGTGTCGGTACAATCGTTTTACTGTGGAATTATTTTGGATGTCCAGTTGCAGCATTTTGAACAAATTCCTTCCCGGCAAGCTATTTGTTGCTTAACAAAATCATGTTGGCGTTTCTATACTTTTTTTTGGGGGTAGGAAATACGTGTGTGCATGGCATTCATTAAGGCTTTTGCGACCACATCTCGTATTTGAGTTAATTGCCGCAAGGTAATATCGCAGTCTTCGAACTGGTTGTTATCTGATCTAGCCTGTATAATTTTACCTACAAAGCGCCGTACATCTTCGAGCGTTGGATTTTCCAGGGAACGCACCCCCGATTCTGATGCGTCACAAATCATTAATATAGCAGTTTCCGGTCGTTGCGGCTTGGGACCAGGATAGCAAAATTCAGTTTCTGAAATCTCTATTTCTGGATTTTGCTCCAATGCTTTCTCATAAAAGAATCCAATTTTGTAGGTACCGTGATGTTCCAGGATTCCATTAATAATAAGTTGGGGGAGTTTATGGTTTTGCGCTTCTCGAACTCCCTCTACTACATGCTGCCGGATTTTTCGCACACTAACCAGCGGGGGAAGAGAATCATGGATATTTTTTTGATTTGCTTGGTTTTCGGTAAAATAGTTAGGGTTCTTAGCCTTACCAATATCATGGTAGTAAGCGCAAACCCGGGCGAGCAGCCCATTGGCACCAATCGCGTCAGCAGCGGCTTCGGCAACCTGTCCCAGCAGTAAACTATGGGCATAAGTGGCAGGTGCGGACAGGGCAAGTTTGCGCAGTAATTCGTTGTTCATATCGCTATATTCGAGCAATTGCATATCGGTAGTGATGCCAAATAGTTTTTCCAGCCAGGGTAATACCCCGGGAACTGCAAGCAGACATAGTGCACCATTAATCATGATCAGAAAAATACGTCGAAAAAAGAGATCACCAAACAATGTATCTGTTGCAAGAATAACAGCGCAGGTAGCAAGCATTCCTACCAGCGTTGCTACAATTGCTGCAGCAGTCATATCACTGCGTTTTCGCACCTCATATATTGTAAAAGAACCGGCGATTGTCATGGCGCCTGCTACCAGAAGCAACCGCCAATTATATTGGTATTGCGCCGATACCAACGTTGCTGCAAGTGCGCCAAACAGTGCAGCTCGCTGGGGACCTACAAGGATGGCGTAGAGAATTCCAGCTGTAGCAACAGGTAACATATATCCTGTTGGTTCGAAGTAGGAAATAATTCTTCCCATGATTAGAATACTACAGAGCAGCAGCAGTGCCAGATTGAATGCCGTGGTGGGAGATACATAGCTACTCGTTTGCTTAAAATACAAACGGTTACGAATACCTAAAAACACTAAAGATACCAGAATGATATGCGCAAGCATTGAATTTAATGTACGCTTTAGGGGATGTTCCTCGTTAGCAAGAATACTTATGTAGGTTTCAATATCCGAACGAGACTGTTCGGTCCAGCGGCGCCCCTGATCCTGTATGATTTCACCTGCCTCAATTTCTTTGATCACTGACTCAATTGACTGGGCGGCACGCTCCCGAGCGCCTGCAGTATAGATGTTGTCTTCCTGAAGTGTTGTGACAACAAGGGGGCGCGTTAGTGCAAGTGCAGCGTTATGTATACGTGCCCACCTGTCGGATGTGGAAGTTTCACGGGTTGCGCGTTGGGCTGTTTCTGTGAGTTGAGTATCTAGTTCTTCACGTGCTTCTGCAACATCAGTTACTTCGCCTTGGGTGAGTTCGGTGGTTAATGGCAAATTTCCTACTATTTGATCGCGCATAATTACAATACGTCTGGATTCAAATGCTGCTACCAGTATCTCTTGTCGGATTCCTTTAAGTAATATATATTCAAGCCCTTCCTCTGAAATTGTTCCCATAATATCGCATTGCTGAAATGTGATTGGTGTTGAAACCTCTGTTATGAGCCGGGGTTCTGGTGAAGGGATTTCTTCCTGATCTGGAGGGACTTCCAGGGGTTCAGGTATGCTGAAGTCGCGTTCGGGTAAACTGGCAATATCCGGGGTAAGCCACAACGCCAGTAAGTCGG
>JAGLCZ010000097.1 GCA_023145975.1 Candidatus Hydrogenedentota bacterium
CTGCTGGGTCACGAACCCGGTCTGCACCAGATACAGGGCATTGGGGACGGATTCATTCCTGCGGTTCTCGATGTGTCTATGATTGATGATGTCATAGAAGTTACCGACGAAGACGCCATTATCACCACACGCGAGCTTGGCGCCAATTACGGTTTGCTTGTAGGCATTTCTTCCGGTGCAAATGTATGGGCGGCGCAACAGCTCACCAAAACCATCCCCGGCAACATCGCCACCATCCTCCCCGACCGCGCCGAACGTTATTTCAGCACCTCACTGATGTAACGCTGGATTCAAGAGTCAAGTACAACGCTGCTAATATACTGAAAAAAATGGTTTATGCTTGTACGGGTTATGATGCGTTGCACTTAGAATTTGAATCCACGAACCGTTAAATATGTGGAAAACAGTTGATTTTACACAATATCTTGTGATATAAGTTTTCAAAGAGAGCTGTGAGCTAACTAGATGGTGATGGTTCGTTCGTGTGTACTTCCTTGCTCCATATTAAATTTTGGATAATGGATGGAAGAATTGTATGCACTCACTTAGGGAAATATCTCATGACATTTGCTGACGCGATAAAGTCTAAAACGGGTAAGACACTTGAAGAACTCAGTAATATGACTTTGCGTGAGATGCAAACTGTGATTGAAAAACGTATCGGTAGATCCGTAGTGATCGAAACACATTTCCCAATTATTGGTCGTGGAAATGTAATGCGGGACAGGCTTGTCAGCCACAAAGCTGTGGAGAAATCTCTTGAAGAAAGCCTCCGATAGTACTGAAGATCTGTCAGAACTTTTTTCTTTTTATAAAGAAACTGTAAAACCATTGTACGCTGTGATTCAGGTGGATGGGAGTTTACCTTCCGAGGTTTTATTTGAAATTAATGCCGCGTTGGATCATGTTTCGCGTGTATTTACCGGAGATCAGGGAGCAGATAGGGCGATAGACTGTGCTAGAGGTCACCTGAAGCGTAGCTGTCTTGATATATTCAAGTTGGCTGTAAAATCTGCCCACGATCAGTATGATGAACTAAATCACGATAAAGGTTTGGCTTATTTGGATAATGGGGATTTTCAATCCAAAATGCGTCAATCATGGGAAGAAATTAAAAGTGCGGGTATTGAGGCAAGAAAATGCGAGATAA
>JAGLCZ010000098.1 GCA_023145975.1 Candidatus Hydrogenedentota bacterium
GTCCAAACGATAGAAAATCCGGGCATAGAAGCCGAACGTACCCGTCGTACACCCGGTGCCCCGTTTAGGGCTGTCTCAAGAGGGAAGGTGACCAGGTTTTCAACTTCTGCAGGGGACATACCGGGTGCTTCTGTGAGTACTGCTACTGTGGGGGCCGTCAAATCAGGGAACACATCTATAGGGACGGTTGTGCTGATATAAAATCCGAAGATAACGAAAATAGCGGCAATGCCCACAACGAGATAACGATTGTCAATCGACCATTTAATAAGGTAATCCATTATAATATTGTCTCCTTAATGCACATGAGCTGAGCCGAGGCCCGCCCCTGCCAGGGAAGCCAGACGCACGGTATAAGCCCCGTGCGACACTACCCGTTCCCCGGTATACACACCTTCCAGAACTTCTGAATAAACCCCATCCGTTATACCCAGGCGCACCTTGCGCTTTTGAAATGATTCCCCTTCAAGCATTACATATACGATAGAGATTCCATTTTCATCTATTACTGCCGTGTTGGGAATACGAACTTCTTTTTCAACATGATTAATATCCAGCCAAAGGTTGAGAGACATGCCGATTCGTAGTATCTTTTCGGGATTGGCGGCATGGAACAGTATGGGGATTGTTCGGGTAGCCGTATCTACTTCAGGAAGTATCCACGGGGAAGGTGCATTTTCAGGAAGGAGAATATCGTGTAGTTTCCCGGGGGTTCCGGGGATCTCAAATACACCGGAGGGCGGTGTGGGTAATGTCGCCACCAGTGATTCCGGTGCGTGTGCCTCAATCATTACGACTTCGGTATTTACGATCTCAAAAAGCGGATCGCCTTCCGTTACACGTGTTCCCGGTCCGGCGATTACATGGGTGATACGGCCGGAAATCGGTGCCGCCACTATTATAGACGAGGTCTGCTGCAGTGTGGAGTCAACCTGTGTTTTTTGCAATGCTTCCTGTGCCTGGGCGGTGGCACGTTCTGCTGCTTCGAGAGCGGCACGCGCTTCGGCAAGTGTTCCGCGTAATGTATCTACTTCCCGCTGTGAAGCCGCCCCTGCTTCCAGCAATGTTTCGGAACGATTTAGAGCTATGGCGTGCTGTCTTGTTAGCGCACGGGCACGTGCAGCATCACCGGAAGTTTCTATGGCACGGGCGGTCAGTTCCACTTGCAGGGACTGGATGCTCTGAAGGTTTGCGTTGCGTGCCAATGATGCCCCGGTCATGGTTTCGATTACTACTAATGCCAGAATTTGCCCTTCAGTAACAGTATCTCCAACTCTCGGGAAAGGAATATTCTTTTGGGCAAAAGTTAATCCGGAGACTGGAGTTGTTGCAATATTTCTGGTATCTGGTGTGGCGGGAATAAAGGCGGGTAATTTTCGGCGTTCCACAAGGGTGCCCGTATCAGCAGAAACCGTGACTACCGGAATCACCCATTGCTGTTCCTTGG
>JAGLCZ010000099.1 GCA_023145975.1 Candidatus Hydrogenedentota bacterium
GCCTCTCACGATTACGAGGGCTTTTACGCGAAGGAAATTATCTACCGAAAAGAAGCGGGCTATCCCCCTTTCCGGCGTATGGTTAATTTTATGCTTGAAGCCACCGACCCCATGATAGCCCAACGGGAAAGTATGCGCCTCAGACGCATCGCCTGCGAACAGATTGAAGGGCTTGGCTATCGCGGCATGGCGTTGCTGGGTCCTGCTCCTGCCACCATACGCCGCGTGAAGAAAAAGTATCGCTGGAACTTCGCCATCATGTCGCGCAGCGCAACCCGACTTAATGCAGTAGCCCGTGCCGTACGCGATGCCTTCGCTGAATCGGGTAATAACAGCAAGGTAAAACTTAAGATAGACCTGGACCCCTACGGTATGTTTTAAGATAAGCCGTCGGATTTTAATTGTATATAAACATCGCTGTTGGTATACTCTTGCAATGTGATGATTACCGTGTTAAACAAGTACTTACCAACAGCACACTGCCCATGGAAAGGAATACCCGTTGCCACTTGCATCAGCAAATATGAGTCTGGCTGGATGGGGACGTTATAAGCCGGTCCCGTGTACCGCGTATCGTCCTGAACGCAGCTCAGAACTAAATTCATTCCTTGATACCCCGCCACCATCTTTCATTGCCCGTGGTCTGGGACGCAGTTACGGGGATGCCGCCGTAAACGAAGACGGCGCACTACTGGACATGACCCGTCTGAATCGAATGCAAAGTTTTGATGCGGCAACAGGGGTACTGGAATGTGAAGGCGGAGTCAGCCTTGCCGAGATACTGGAGGTCTTTGTTCCACGCGGTTTTTTCTTGTCCGTAACGCCCGGCACAAAATTTGTCACTGTTGCCGGTGCCATTGCCAATGATGTTCACGGCAAGAATCATCATTGCGACGGTACGTTCACCCAATTTGTGGATTCTATAGAACTGTGGACCCCTGCACGGGGTGTCCTTACCTGCTCCCGTGAAGAAAACAGTGATATCTTCTGGGCAACAGCAGGAGGCGTGGGACTGACGGGCATCATCCTTTCTGCAACGTTACGATTACGTCCTGTGGAATCCGCCTATATGCAGGTGGACTATAAACAATGTTCCCATTTGGATGAAGCACTTGAAGCGATGGCGGCATCTGACAAGGACTACCTCTATTCCGTCGCATGGGTAGATTGTCTTGCCAAAGGTACCTCCCTCGGACGCTCCATACTGATGCGGGGTAACCATGC